>NZ_JBIGLU010000102.1:0-626 GCF_043658375.1 Pseudomonas sp. PsB
ACTTTGTGGTTGACCGATGCGGTGTAGGTCACCACGCCGCCCTCGACCACACTTTGCGTGGCGGTCAGGGTCACCGTGGTGGTGTCGATGGTATCGGTGACCTTGGTCACGGCCGCAGTGCTGCTGACCTCCAATTTCTCGAAGTCGCCGCCGGTGGTGCCGGTGACGGTCACGCTCAGGTCTTCGGCATCGACATACACATCGTCGCTTGGCGCATCGATGGTGATCGAGGCTTCCTTCGAGCCCGCGGCGATGGTGATCGTCTCGCCGTTGCTCAGCTTGATCACCAGGTCGGTGCCGGCCTTGTTGGTCAAGGTGGCGGTGTAGGTGATCTTGCCACCTTCAGCCACGGTGTCCGTCGCGGTCAGGGTAAGCGTGGTGATGTCCGGCGTCGCCGGATTATCGGTGACAGTGGTCACCGGTTCACCAACCGCCACGGTCTTCTCGTAATTGCCACCCGAGATATTGGTGATCTTGTTGGTCAGGTCCAGGTTGGTGTTGTGGACGTTGTTCGGTGCGGTGAATGGCACAGAAGCCGACGACTCGCCTACCGGGATGGTGATGGTCTGGCCGTTGGCCAGTTTCACTACCAGATCGGAACCGGTGACTTTGTGGTTGACCGACGC
>NZ_JBIGLU010000030.1:0-52974 GCF_043658375.1 Pseudomonas sp. PsB
GAGATCGAGCGCCGCCCGCGCGGCGCTTCGCAGCACAAGGCTGCTCCTACATCTGTTTCGGGCCAATTATTCCTGTGAGGTCTGTGCGCGAACGCTTTGGCGCATGGCTCGATATCGCGTTGTACGAACAAGGCGGTCGCGTGCACTGGCACAGGCGTGACTGGCCCGAAACAGATGTAGGAGCAGCCTTGTGCTGCGAAGCGCCGCGCGGGCGGCGCTCGATTTGCGCACCACCTCAAAAATCAGGACAGGCACTCAAACCTTGAAATGTTCGGCCACGGCGTCGGAAAAGTGCGTGCAATTGATGCGAGCAAGGCGTTGATAGTCACGGCTGACGGCGAAGGCCGAGCCTGGCATCAATAGCACCTTGTGCTGTTCCAGGCGACGCATGAAAGGCTGCAGGTCGGCCAGTTCGGGGTGGTAGACCCACAGGAACATGCCGCCTTGGGGCGTTATGTCGAACTGCCAGCCACGCGCCCGCAACAACTGCTGGGTCTGCGCCTGCTGCCGGATCAGGCGCTGCTGCAGGTCTTGCATGTGCCGGGCATAGGTGCCGTCGGACAAGATGGTGTTGACGAAGCGTTCGCAAAACGCCGGCACCGCCACGCAGGTCAGCAGCTTCAGGCGCGTCAGCGGCTCTATAAGCTCTGCCGAGCAGGCGATGTAGCCCACGCGCAATGAAGCGGACAGGCATTTCGAGAAGCTGCCGATGTAGATGACCCGCTCAAGGTTGTCCAGTTCGGCAAAGGTCTGGCGCACACCCGGGCTGAAGTCGCCGTAGACATCGTCCTCGACCACGAAGAAGTCGTGTTCCACCGCCAGGCGCAGGACGCTGAAGGCATTGTGCGGGCTGATGTTGCCGCCGGTCGGGTTGTGGAAGGTGCTGTTGCAGAAGAACGCCTTCACCTTGTGCCTGGCCAGGTGCTCCTGCATGTCTTCCACGCTTGGTCCGTCCTGGGTTCGGCGCACCCCGACCACGTGGCCGCCGGCCAACTGGATCAGTTTGATCAGGTTGCCGTTGCCGGGCTCGTCGACGAACACGTGATCGCCTGGCTTGATCAACAACCGCGCCACCAGGTCCAGCGCTTGTGTGGCGCCCAGCGTAGTCAGCAACTGGCTTGGCCGGGCATCGACACGGGTCAGGCGTTTCAGGTGCACGCACAGCTGTTTGCGCATGGGCAGGTAGCCCTGGATGTCGCCATATTCCGCCAACGAGCTCTGCTCCAGCCGCGCCGTGCGCCGAATCGCCTTGGCCAGCAGCTCGGTGTCACGCCAGGCGGGTGGCAGCCAGCCGCTGCCCAGTTTGATGTAGTGCTGGCCCCCCTGCAGCAGCTTGAACAGTGGGTCGCCGGCCATGCCTGCGGGCGCATCCACTGCGCCGGTTTGCCGTGTGTGGCTGGCGACGAAGTAGCCGCGGCCAGGAATGGCAGTCAACACACCTTCGCTGACCAGCCGGGCATAGCTGGAGACGACATCGTGGTAGCTGCAGCCAACCGCCGCCGTCAGCTTGCGGATGGACGGCATGCGCTGGCCGGGCAGCCATTCGCCGGCTTCGAGGCGCTGTTTCAACTGGTCATGAAGGCTGTGCGGGCGCATGGCGGGTCCAGCAGCTGTTAGAAAAAACAGCCTAACAGTTAACCGGAAAGCGCGTCGACTGTTCGAATTTCAGGGCACGGCAGATGCGACCATGCACCTGTCGGCAGCTTTCCCAATGCCGAATCGACCCGTCCACCAACCGTGAGCACACGCTATGTCGAGCACACTCCCGCGGCGCACGTACCTGTATTTCACCGCGCAATCGATCAACCTGACGACTGCGGTCATGTCCGTGACCATGGCGGCCATTGTCGGGGCGGCGCTGGCGCCTGCCGCCACGTGGTCCACCGTGCCCTATGGTTTCCAGTTCCTCTGCCTGATGCTGGCCACCTATCCGGTCTCCAGGCTGATGAGCCGTATTGGCCGCAAGCGCGCCTTCATGCTGGGCTCGATCCCTTTGGCGGTGTCTGGCATCAGTGGTTACCTGGCGGTGCAGTACCAGCAGTTCCCGATGCTGGTGATCAGCCATTCGGCATTGGGCATCTACATTGCGTTTGCCAACTTCAACCGCTTCGCGGCCACCGACAATCTGGCCCAGAACCTGAAGCCCAAGGCGCTTTCCCTGGTCGTGGCCGGTGGGGTGATCGCCGCCGTGGTCGGGCCGGCGCTCACCGAGTGGTTGAGGGACGTTGGTGGGTATCCGCTGTTTTCGCTGTGCTACGCCGCTTTTGTCGGCCTGGCGGTGATGTCGTTGCTGACAGCGGCCTGCCTGCCCGGCGATACCGGCACCGCCAGTAACGACCGTGCAGCGAAACCGGCTGGCACGACCGCCGAGCCGCTGAGCCCGGTGGTTGCCGTGGCCATGGCAGTGGCCGCGCTGGGCTACGGGATCATGAATTTGCTGATGATCCAGGCGTCCATGCACATGAAACACATGCATGAGGACTTTTCCGACGTTCGCCTGGCGATTCAATGGCATGTGATTGCCATGTTTGCGCCGTCGTTCTTCACCGGCGCCATCATCCACAAGCTCGGCATCCGGGCCACCATCTGTCTCGGCCTGGGCCTGCTGATCGGTTGCACGGCCATGAACATGTGGTCGCACAGCTACGCGATGATGACCTTGTCACTGATAGCCCTGGGCCTGGGTTGGAACCTGACCTACGTGGGCGGTGGGGCGCTGTTGGCGCAGACGCTGCAAAACAGCCCGGCAGCGATGCAGATGCAGGGGAAGAACGATCTGGCCATCGCGGTGTTCGCGACCATTGGCGCATTCAGCCCGTCGCTGTTGCTGGGCACGGTCGGTTGGGATGGCACCAATGCCATCTGCATGGCCCTGTGCATCGTGCTGCTCATGGCTACCGCAGGGGTGCTGCAGCGCAAGGTTTCAGGGCCTGCCAGGGCCAGCTAGGCCCCGGCTACCCACTGCGCGGCCCACGGCAGGGACGCGCAAGTGCTGTTCAGGTCAGGCGCCGTGGCACTTCTTGAACTTTTTCTGGCTACCGCACGGGCACGGGTCGTTACGGCCAACGTCCTTCAGGGCGTTGCGTACCGGCTCCTGGTGGCCGTGGTTGCAGTGCGGGCCGTGTACATGGCCATGATCGTGGTGGTGATCATGATCGTGGTTGCAGTCAGGGCCATGAACGTGGGGTTGCTGGGACATTGCAGGGTTACTCCGGTTTGTAATCACCGGGGATTATCTCACCACTGCGCGACAAGTGCAGGTCCCGATGGATGAGCAACCCGGTCGCCAGCTCGCCCTGCAGGCTGTAGTGCAGCGGTTGTTCGCTTTTCAGCAGCTTGGCCAGTGGTTTCAGGTGCTGCCACAGGTTGGTCCGCGCGGTGATCTTGAAAGTACGCCGGGCATGCCCGCCGACACTGCGCCACACGCTGGTTTCATCCTGCACCAGCAACAGGTCGTTGAGGCGTATGGCATACGACAGGTTGCGGATGAACAGGCGGCTGTCATTGGGGTTGTCGATTCGCAGATGCAGCACGAACTCCTGCTCCAGCAACCTGGCCTTGACCGTCTCCACCTCGACCAGGTGCACCTCGGGTTCGCGCCAGTCATCACTGCCCCAGCTGGCGCAGCCCGCCAGCAGTGCCAGGCATGCCATCAGGGTGGCGAGCAGCAGCGGGCGGGTGCGGGCGATCATGTTCAGCTACCCACGTAACTGGCGCAGCATTTCTTGAACTTCTGGCCGCTGGCGCAGGGGCAGGGGTCGTTGCGCCCGGCCTTGAGCCCGACCGTGGGGTCGATGAAGTACCAGCGCCCGGCATGCTGGACGAATGCCGAGCGTTCGCGGTGCTGATGGTCACCCTCCTGGTCGTGCCAGCGTGCAGTGAAGGTGACAAAACCGTGCTCCGGCTGGCCGCCCAGCACCTCTGCGCTTTCCACCTCCAGGCCCAGCCAGGTGCTCTGGGCGCTCCAGGCGGCCATGGCGGCACGGTCCAGGCCGGCTTGCTGGGCGGGCAGGGTGGTGGCCACCAGATAGTCGACCAGGCCCAGCACGTAAGCGCTGTAGCGTGAGCGCATCAGCGCCTGGGCATCAGGTGCCGGGGTGCCGGCATGGTAATGCCCGCAGCAGGCGTCGAGCAGGTTGCCACTGCCACAAGGGCAGACCGAGACACTCATCATCACCACCAGTACTTGCCGAAGTTTTCAGGGTTGGCCCAGAACTGAGTGGGGTATGGCGGCAGGCCAAGCGTAGCGGGCTTCATAGAGGACCTCAAGGAATTTGGTGACAAAGCTGGTGACAGTGTTGGTGACAGACAGCGAGACCGCAAGGGCGAATTAACTGGGGTCCTTAACGCGCCCACGGGCACCCATGCGAGGGCCCACGGGGGAGCCTGCGCGGGAAGTCTTGTAATGGTGACCTTTCAGATTTTTCTGTCAGATTCTCAAGGGGGCCTGTGAGACCACAACCAGAACCCCAGTTGAACGACCAGACAGACCCAGTAGAGGGCCTGTAGGTGGTCCATGGGGTTCTCCTATTGGTTGACGGTTAGATGGCCTCAGCGGGCCTTGAGGGCTGCTAAGCGCTGGTGCCTTCTGGCCATCTTCTTGATGTCCCCAAAGGGGCAGCGCTCACGTTCGATCAGGTGGACCACAGAGGCTTGCACCGAGACACGCTCAAAGCCAGACCCTTCCAGTTCGAGCCATCGCTTGACGATCATGTTGGACAGCTTGAAGGAATACCGGGAGAGCAGCGTAAAGGTCAGCTCTTTGTCGAGGATGGTCAGCGGACGGAGCTTCCCTTGAACATCTCGGTACTGGGTGCCTACGTGTTGAGGCGCGCCCAGATTTGGGCTTACGTCCACCCCCAGCTCACTGAGCATCTTGGAGATATCCCGAAGGACGTGACGGTGGTGTTTGCCGGTGATCTCAGCGATCTCCAAGGACGACATACCGGGTAAGCCGTTGAGTGTCGTTGGGGATACCGCTCCAGCCTTGGAGATGTTCTCGAAGATGGTTGCTGTATTGGTGCTCATGTTCATGCTCCCACCACTTGGTCAGCGTCTGTAAGGGCCGCTACGGTGTCATAGACACATTCCTCGAACTGCTCAAGGGTGATTCCCATGGCCTTTGCTTGGGCCAGTAGTCGGGCCTTTACGGAACCCTCAGGGGCCTTAGCCAGCTCAGTGTCGATATTCCGAACGGTGGTCAGTCGGGAAATGCTTTTGATTGATTTCATTGTCTGTTTTCCTTTTGTTTGCTCTCTGAGTTCGCTCCCACGGGCAGCCGAAAGACCCCAGACAAGGGTTCTGCCGGTGGCACAGAGAGCAAACAGAAAGACTTTCGATTAGATGGATGCCCAGCGACGGGCGATGATGCGGATAGGTGAAGCCGTGCCC
This sequence comes from Pseudomonas sp. PsB, assembly GCF_043658375.1. Classification (NCBI taxonomy): domain Bacteria; kingdom Pseudomonadati; phylum Pseudomonadota; class Gammaproteobacteria; order Pseudomonadales; family Pseudomonadaceae; genus Pseudomonas; species Pseudomonas sp. PsB. The sequence continues at coordinate 5,392 of NZ_JBIGLU010000030.1, forward strand.
CTGCCGGTCCCTCTTTAGGTCCGGCCTTACGAGGCTCTTTACGATCAGCTCAGGGCAATGCGAGTGACCAGCGGGAACGGCACTTGGACGGTCTGAAGACCATCGGTAGTGAGCTTCACCTTGACCATGCCATTGGCGATGATGTCCACCACAGCCATGATCTCAAGGTCCCAGCCTTGGGCGTTCGGATTGCGGGTCGCTTCGATGCGCCACACGCTGCCGTCTTGGCGCTCACGGTAGCTCAGCGAGGTGAACAGCTTGGGCAACATAAAGATGCCGTGGTCGGTCCCGGTGTACGGCTGTACGCCTGCGCCAATGAGTTCCTCAATAGAGTCCTGACCGGCACGTTGAGCAGCACGCTCAAGGACAGCCACCAGAGACACTGGGAGCAGGATCACGAAGTCACTCAGCGAGGTCCCTACAGTCTGGTTAACGTGGGTCGTGAGGATGTCGATGAGGTCCTCAGCGATCTCAGCAGGCTTACCCGTTGGCTTGGCCTCAGAGACGCTCTCGGTGCTTGGGGCGGTTGCCAAGATAGCAGCGACCTTACCGGCTGCGCTGTGCTCAATGTCACGGAGCATCTTGTCAGCGGTTTGCTCCATAGACTGGACGGTGAAGCCTGCCATCAGATTGTGGTCGAGGATGGTGGCGCGGTGGCTGATGACCAATGCTGTGTCGGTTGCCTCGGTGAAGATCACAGAACCGGCCAGGACTTCACCCTTGCTGATGGTCTCGTTATCCCAGTTCTTGCGAGGGTCGAAGGCTACAGAGCGGTCGGCCATGGTGATGATTTGTTGCCCAGTGGCTTCAGAGCCAGCCGGACGGAACTCACAAGGGGTTGCCTCCATGGCAGCCTCTCGCCACTCATCGCCGTTCAAGTAGTCCTCAGCGGCTTCCACAAGGGCCTCCACGTAGACGGACACATCGGTGGCCGCTTGGGTCCCTGAGCGGACATCGCTATTGTTGAATCGGATTGACCCGTTGTTTCCATCGACAATAGCGGTGGTGTAGGTGGATGGCTTGGTGTACTGGAATGGCTTAGTCATGATTTTTGTGTCCTGAAGTAATTGAATGAAGTAGGTGTGTCGAGGGCGGTACTGTTACCAGCCACCACTATTGGCCCGAGAGGCAGCCCGGATACGTTCACCGTGCTCACGAATGGCAGCGTTCCGGGCATCTCGATCAGCCTTCGCTTGGGCCATCTCTCGGTCTGTGGGCACACGGCAGCGCTCTTGATGCCAACGGGCCTCAGCCTCTCGCTGTGCCTTCTCTTGGGCCTCTTGATAGAGGTGCTGGCGGTACTCTCGGGCAACTACGGGAATCGCTTGGAGCGACAGACCGGCCTCATCGAACGCCTTAACGATCTCGAATTGCTGGCCCTTAACGGTCCCGCATTGGGCGACCAGCATGGGCAGCATGATGTTCTCGACGTACTCACGGTTCAGGGTCTGGCCCGACACGGTGACTTCGTTCTTCAGGACTTTCGTGATAGTGATTTTCATGGCTTGGGTTCTCCTATTGGGGACCCTTTGATTCGTCCTTGCGCCATAGACGCGCACGACCAGACGGCCAAGGAGAAAGCCTTCGCGGGCATCTTCAAGGACGATCAAAAGGTTCTGGGTTTCAAGTGGTGCCAGTTGGCTGGCGGTGTTGATGACGCTGATTCAGGACATGGCAAGCCTGAAGGGCATCGAAGGGATCAACCGTGGCGACGGCTGTTGTACAGGGTCGAGGAAATTATTTGTTGTTGGTCTTCCTGTCTTACCCATAGTGAGGGTTTTTAACGACAGTCTTGACGGACGCCTTTAAGTTGTGAGTGAAATTCCTTCAGGGCCGCTTAATGGAATCCTCAAGTGAGTCGAGGCGATGGCTTGCAGACACAACCCTTGTTCAAGTAGCTGGTTCAAACGGTCGAGGGTCTTTTGGGGACACTTAGCGAGGACCCGTTGGGCCAGACCATCCATGTCAAAGGTGACCTGTCCATCCTTGTAGGTCCTGAAGTTGAAACGGTGGTCACTGAGAGTTCTGCGTAGCTCAATGAGCTGGGTTCGAGCAGGTCGAGGGAATACAGTGGACAAGATAGACACGTCCTGATCGGTGAGGCGTGAGTTAGCTGGGCAGACAATGATGGTCATGGTGTGAGGTCTCCTTTGAGGTGTTCTTAAAGATGCCTTTTGAGATGAGGGGAGTTGTAATTAACAACCCCTCTCCCTCTGGGTCTGGTCGATGCTTTGACCTGAAGATGGTCGTTGAGATTTTCTTTATATTATCCGGCGTTAAGTCGCTAAGCCCCGGAATAGAGCCTCTGCGCCTACCTCAGCCACAATCTCAGCCTTGATGTCTGGGTGTCTCTCGACATACGAAGCGATCCCATGGGCAGCGTGTCGGGCAGCCTTGGCGATTCGTTGGGCGGTCCTCAAGGAATACTCATTGGTCTTACAGGCGTCCGCTGTGATCTCCGAAAGGAACAACGCACCGATGACCGCTCGGGCCTTGACGTTGATCTTCCCGTTGGTGACTCCGGCACTGGTGATGATCGACCCAGTAACGATGTCGTCTACCCATGGCAGCGGATCGGGAATCGCAAGCAGGTGCATGTAGACTGCGACAGGGTTAGCGAAGGTGGCCTTTGGGCGTCCACGGCCTCGCTTAGGCTCATCGTTTGGGGTCTCTTGGGGTTGCCCTTGGGCCTTGTTGGTCAGGCTCTTGGCGGCTTTCTGTTGGTCCTCAAAGAGGGACTCATCGGCAAGACGCTCAGCGGCCCATGACTGATACTGGGCTTCGAGGTTGGCAGGTCGGACCATATCCTTGCGGCTGATGACCTCGCCTGTGATCGGGTCAATATGAAGGATGGTGCCTGTTTCGTGATCTACGTGGCGGTGAAGTGGTCCGGGTTGAGTGAGCAGGGTCATGATAGTGGTCCTCATATGGCCGCTGCGAACGTGCAGCCATAGTGAGGGTTTTTGCGACACCAATTCCCATGGTGCCTATTAAGGTAGCGTTAACCGCGCTTACGTCGATTGAGCCTATGACGAGCATCCCACATCAGACGCTCGTTCTCTGCGCTTGGCTCTTTCATGTATCGCCGCTGGGCTCTTTTTAGTCCGTACTCTGGGAATACCCGGCTGGCAATCATTTGCAATACAGCCCATCCGAAAATCAAAGCTACTACGATCCCGATAAACTCAAACATGCTGCTTCCCCTGCTCAGAAACTTCGTACAAATACATTATTGAAATCCCATACTGAACGTAGACCGGTTCTCTCCGCATATCCGGACTATGGCCCACCAGATGGAGTCGAGCCTGTTTGACCACTGCCCTATCAGCCATCATCGCCCTGGCAAAATCATAAGGAACACCCCGTGACGCGGCATACTGAACAGAACGGCTAATGGTCGCCCTGAGAGTGCCTTTGAGGACGTTCCATAAGACAAAACAGAGGATCGCTATAAATATGGTCGCTAACATTGAATCACTTCCTTGAGATGCGATGGGCAAAGCCACTATTTTAGTATCAGGGAAAACGCTTTAACCAGAGCCTCATGGAGTGTCCCCACGGGAACCCTCTGAGACCCCGCGTAGAGGTCGTAAGTGATGTTCCCTGAGCTGTGCCCGGTGATGCTCTGAGCGATGACCTCAGGTGTCGCTGCGGCCTTCAGCAGACCCGACAGGGAATGCCTCAGTGAGTGGAACGACTGGTCACTGCCTGCCTTCAACCCCAGCGGCTCACGTAGGGCCTCATTGAGCGGCTTGTTGAAATAGTGAGCCTTCGCCTTGAATAACTTGCCCGGTTCCGATGCGACCCACTCAAGGAAGGTCTTGAGGGAGAACCCATAGGCCCCATCGACCAGAGGCACCTGTCGAACCGAGAAGTCATTCTTCAGGGTCTTCCCTTGCTCATCTTTGTTGATGTCGATAACAGTGATGCCATTCACTTGCTTCACATCGTCTTGAGTCAATTGGTACAGCTCGCCAATTCGGGCACCTGTGAGGACACCCAGAGACAGCGCCCAGCGCTTCCAGTCAGTTGCAGGCAAGGCGTTGGCATGGTCCATGATGGTTGCCACCTCATCACGAGAGAAGGGCCTACGCTCACTGTCAGCCCCTTTCTCGATCTTCAGGCCCTTGTCATAGGAGCGCTCAAGGAAGCCATTGTTTACGGCCCAATCCATGACAGTGGATAGCTGGGTCAATAGCTTGTTGACTGTCAGGACCTTGCGGCCATCCATCACACGCTCTTTGAGCGCCACCATATCAGCCCTTGTGTGGGTCTTGATGTCGAGGTCCCCAAGAAGCCCCGAGAGAGTCCTACAGTTCGATTGAATGGCCTTCAGGGTCGAACCTTCCACGTTGCCTTGGCGTTCCTTGATGAACAGTTCAGAGAGGCCCTCGAAGGTAATCGGGTCTGTCGAGGACGCATTTACAGATAGGGACACGGAAGGGGCTACAGACGTGCTACAAGACAGCTCCCCAATGATCTCCGTGAGTTCCTGAGGACGCCCCTCAAGACGCTCCTGAGCAGCCCTGAGAACCCGCTGGCCTATCCCGATGGCTCGCTGCTGGCTCCCAGTGAACCGACCAAGCGAGGCAGCCTCAGCGAGGTGGTTGCTCATCTGGTCATATATTTCCATGTAGAGGCCCCGTGAGTCCTCGCTATGGCCCTGTAGGGCGTCCTCAGCGATCTCTTTGAGGCGCTCCTTGAGGTCCTCCCACGAAGCCTCAGGGCTGTCGAGGTGGAAGACAGCCAGTGTCTTGAGGATGTCCTTGGAGAACTGCATAGCGGTTGGCCTATCGGTGGAACGGAGAGAGATGGCGAGACTACGGGTTGAGCATCCCCGAGGGCGAACCCTCAGGTAATAGATTCCTGACCGTCTGTAATGCCAGACCGAAAGGGCCTGAGATGGTCGTTGGTGACAAGGCTGGTTACAGGCTGGTGACAGTTGGCCCTGCTCTGGCATAGCTTCGATAGCGTTCATGGTGAGGTAAGCCCTTGATATTCATGGGTTTACCACCAGTACTTGCCAAACATTTCCGGGTTGGCCCAGAACTTGGCATTCAGCCAGTCCGGTACCTGCTTGTAGTCATGTAGATCATAGGTGAACAGGCTCAATACCTGCTGGTCACGGCGGAATTTCTCGCTGGCCGACAGGGCCAGGGCAAAGAAATCGGTGTCTTGCCAGCCACAGGCGGCCAGGTCGGCCAGCACCGCGACCCGGCTGGCATTGAGGTTGCGAATGCCGCCGAGCAATTCCAGGCCGGTGCGTTTGGGCAGGTGCTCCAGGCAGTCCACCAGTACCGCCAGGTCAAAGCGCTGGGCTGCCAGTTCGGCCGGCAGCGGGCCTGGGGCGGCCGTGGCGATGGTTACCTGTGGGTGCGCCTGGGCGAAGGCGTCCAGCGCCGGGAAGCGCGTGCCCACCAGCAGCAGGCGTTGCGGGGTGAAGCGCTCGAGCAGGGCCGCCAGGGCCTGCTGCGGGGTGCGCTGGGAAAAACCGTCGGTCATTGGCAATCCTCGTTGAAGTCGTCCAAGACTAGCGGGCCGCAGCGTGCGGGCAAAGAGGCATGTGACTGTGTCGTGGCTTATTGGTGGCAGGGATCAGATGCTCGGTCTTTACTCCCTGAAATCGGCCTTATGCCGATTCCCCCTAGGAGAAGCAATGAAATGAGCATAGTACGCACAGCGATACCCCTGGTTCTGCTCACCAGTGTGTTGACTGGTTGTGCAGGTTTGCAAAAGACCGACTGGCCGAAATGTGCCGCCGTCGGGGGTGTAAGCGGCGCTGCCCTGGGCGCCATCGAGAGCTCCAGCTGGGCTGGTTGGGGCGCGTTGCTGGGCGGTGGCCTGGCGGCGGGCTATTGCTGGGCCCATGGCGATGGCGACGAGGATGGCGACGGCGTGCCGGACAGCCGTGACAAGTGCCCAGGCACCCCGCGCGGTGTGCAGGTCGATGCCAACGGCTGCCCGCCAGAGCCGGCCGCGGTGGTCGAGGAAGTGGTGGTGCAGAAGGAAGAAGTCATCGTCATCCGCGATGTGCACTTCGAGTTCGACTCTGCGCGCCTGACCGCCAGCGACAAGGAGCGCCTCAACACCATTGCCACGCGCCTGAAACAGGAAGCGCCGTCCGCCCGCCTGAGCGTCAGCGGCCATACCGACAGCGTCGGCTCCGACAGCTACAACCAGAAACTGTCCGAGCGCCGTGCCCACTCGGTGACCGATTACCTGGTCGAGAGCGGTGTGCCGCGCAGCAGTTTCGTGTCGGTGGTCGGTGCCGGCGAAACCCAGCCGGTGGCAGACAACGCCACGGCCGATGGGCGCGCCATGAACCGCCGTACCGAGATCAAGATCCAGCGGTAGAACGGCGTGCGCCCGTGCCTTGAGCAGTGGCACGGGCGCGCCTTCACGGCGGTCAACCGTCCGTGGCCAATGACACAGGAGCATTCAGCATGAGTGTGACGTCGAAGGCGGCGCTGCCGCTGTGGGTGGCTGTCAGCCTGCTCGCGGGCTGCGCCACCCACAGCGATGGCGGCGCGCCGCTCAACCAGAGAACCTGGCCCATCTGCAGCCTGCTCGGCGGCCTGGTCGGTGGTGGCCTGGGCGCCATCGAAAGTTCGAGCTGGGCGGCTGGCGGCGGTGCCCTTGGCGCCATTGCCGGGGGCCTGATCTGTTACGCCCAGGATGGCGACGAAGATGGCGACGGTATTTTCGACCGCCGCGATCTTTGCCCCGATACCCCCGCCAACACTGCGGTCGACCACATGGGTTGCCCGTTGAAGGTGTACCCCGCATCGCCGCCCGCCACTGAACCTGAACCCTCGCCAGAGGTGATCATCCTGGATGACAACGGCGCGGTGATGTTCGCCTTCGATTCCGCCGAGCTGACCCCGGCGGCCCAGCAGCGCCTGCAAGGCCTGGTGGCGAAGCTCGATTCACCGACAGTGGCGAAAGTAAGCGTGATCGGGCATACCGACAACGTGGGCTCCGACAGCTACAACCAGGCACTTTCCGAACGCCGCGCCAGCAGCGTGGCCGTTTACCTGATCAGCCAGGGGCTGGAGGCGGGCAAGGTCACCAGCCAGGGGCGCGGCGAGAGTGAACCGCTCACCGACAACGAAAGCGAGGAGGGCCGCGCCCGCAACCGACGGGTGGAGCTGCACCTCAACTGAGTGGTGCTGGCGCCTGTCCTGACATTGCAGTTAATGTTGGTCGCACGGCCCGCTCGAACGGGCCGTCTCGACATAACAACAATCCATGGGGGCGGGATATGAAGTTCATCCTGGGCTTGGGCAAGGTCCTGACAGTCGCTTTCTGGGGTGTGGTGTTGTTCAATCAGTTGATGCCACAACCCTTGCCGTTCAACCTGCTGATCAACGCCGCCGGCATCACCTTGCTGGGCCTGCACCTGCTCGAAGTGCTGTTCTTCAATGGCAGCCTGCGCGGGCGCAGCCACCGCTGGTTCGATCGTCTGCAGATCCTGTTGACGGGTATCTTCCATGTCATGTCCATCCCCCGTGTGCAGGAGGCGCCGCGAAATGCGTAATCTGATGTTGCTGGCCATGTTGGCCGTTCCCCTGGCCCAGGCCGAAAGCCTGGAGGTCGCCGCCAATTCCATGCTGCGCTTGCCCGACAAGTCGGCAAGCGTGCACCTGGCACAGTTGCGAGTCGCCGATGCCGCAACCCTGCTGCTGCCTGCCACGCTCGCTGAGTTGAAGGTCGACCAGCTGGAGTTGGGGCGCGATGCGCGTATCGCCATTGCGCCGTCCGATAGCCCGTTGCTGATCGAGGCGCGCAGCGCGCGGTTGGGTGAGGGTAGCGAATTCAGTGCGCCGGGAGCGGCGGGTACTTACCAGCGGGGAGCCCGGTCGGGCCGCAGCCTGGACCTGAAACTGGCTGAAGTGGATGCCGAGCGCCTGGCCATCGATGCCCGTGGCGGTGCCGGTGCGCCGGGGTACGTGGGGCTCGATGGCGCCAACGGCCAGGCCGGTGGCTGCACCTGGGGCCAGGCCAGCCGCGGTGCCGATGGCGATGACGGCGGCAACGGGCACGATGGTGCGCCGGGTGGGCGCATCCGCTTGAGCGTGCCGCAGGGCTTCCCGCAAGAACGCATCGTGGTGCGCCTGGACGGCGGCGCACCGGGCAAGGCCGGGGCTGCAGGCAAGGCCGGCAAGGGCGGGGCTAGCAAGGGTTGCCTGGTGTACCGCACAGACGCCGGCGCCAACGGCCGGCCGGGGCAGCCGGGCCAGCCTGGGTTGGCCGGCGCTGCAGGTGAGCTGATTCTGCAGCGCTTGTGAAAACCTGTACTGGCCCTATCGCCGGCAAGCCATGTGCAGTACCTGTGGGAGCTGGCTTGCCGGCGATAGGGCCGGTGCAGGCAATATCAGAACATCAGCCGCGAACTGGCCACGGCTACCACCGCCAGGCCCAGCAGCAGATTGATTCCCACCATCCGCCGAATCCGCCCCAGCACTGCCGCACCTGCCGGCCAGTCTTCGGCCTGCACCGCCGCCCTCAACTCCGGCAGCAGCAACGCCTGGATGCGCATGAACAGGGCAAACATGGCGATGCCCCCACCGATCATCACCTGCACATACTTCGGTGCAGTCTCGAAGCCGCTGAAGCGCATGTGCAACATGCCGATACCACTTATCGCCAAAATCGCCACGGCCAGCCAGACCCAACCGAAGAAGCGTCGGAAAACTTCCACCCACAAGCGCAGCCGGGCAGGCCCTTCAAGGGCTGCAACCGTTGCCGGGCGCAGCACCAGCCAGGCGAAGAACATGCCGCCGACCCATACCAGGGCGGCCAGGACATGCAGTGTGTAGGGCAGGGCAAAGGCAAGCATCCGGATCTCCATGCGGCATAAAGGGCAATAGCGGGGTATGATAGCCGCCCCATGCGAAACACTGAAAATATATCCAGCCCGCCGGGCGCCTGCAGACCATGATCAGCAACGAACTCAAAGCCACCATCCAGGGCGCCTATACGCGTTTTCTCGAAGCCAAGAGCCTCAAGCCGCGCTATGGCCAGCGCCTGATGATCGCCGAAGTGGCCAAGGTGCTTGGCGACATCGCCTGCGACGAAGAAGGCCGCCGTGCCGGCGAGCCTGCCGTGGTGGCAGTGGAGGCGGGCACCGGTACCGGCAAGACGGTGGCCTACAGCCTGGCTGCCATTCCGGCCGCCAAGGCCGCCGGCAAGCGCCTGGTGATCGCCACCGCCACCGTGGCGCTGCAGGAGCAGATCGTCTTCAAGGACCTGCCCGACCTCATGCGCAGCAGCGGGCTGAACTTCAGCTTCGCCCTGGCCAAGGGCCGTGGCCGCTATCTGTGCCTGTCCAAGCTCGACATCCTGCTGCAGGAGGGCCACGCCCAATCGGCCACCGCCCAGCTGTTCGAGGAAGAAGGCTTCCACATCGAAGTCGACGAGCGCAGCCAGAAGCTGTTCAACAGCATGATCGAGAAGCTTGCCGGCAACCGCTGGGACGGTGACCGCGACAGCTGGCCCGAAGCCCTGGAAGACCAGGACTGGGCGCGCCTGACCACCGACCACAGCCAGTGCACCGGCCGTCATTGCCCGAACTTCCAGCAGTGCGTGTTCTACAAGGCCCGCGAAGGCATGGGCAAGGTCGACGTGATCGTCACCAACCACGACATGGTGCTGGCCGACCTGGCCTTGGGCGGCGGCGCGGTATTGCCCGACCCGCGCGACACCATGTACGTGTTCGACGAAGGCCACCACCTGCCGGACAAGGCCATCGGCCATTTCGCCCACTATTCGCGCCTGCGCTCCACTGCCGACTGGCTGGAACAGACCGCCAAGAACCTGACCAAGCTGCTGGCCCAGCACCCGCTGCCCGGTGACCTGGGCAAGTACATCGAACAGGTGCCGGAGCTTGCGCGGGAAGTGCGCACCCAGCAGCAGTTCATGTTCACCCTGTGCGAGCAGGTTGCCGACTTCCGCCCCAGCGAGGACAACGAAGGCCGTGAGCGCCCGCGCTACCGCTTCGAAGGTGGCGTGGTGCCGGAGCAGATTCGCGAAGTGGGCATCGAGCTGAAAAAGGGCTTTGCCCGCCTCAACGACCTGTTCACCCGCCTGGCCGACCTGCTCAAGGAGGGCATGGACGGTGAGGTCAACATCGGCATCGCCAGCCATCAGGCCGAGGAGTGGTACCCGCTGTTCGGTAGCCTGGTCACCCGTGCCCAGGGCAACTGGGAGCTGTGGACGGCCTTTACCGCCGAAGACCCGGAAGACAGCCCGCCCATGGCCCGCTGGCTGACCCTGGCCGAGAGCGGTGCGCTGTTCGATATCGAAGTCAACGCCAGCCCCATCCTGGCCGCCGAAATGCTTCGCCGCAGCCTGTGGAGCGTGGCCCATGGCGCGCTGGTGACCTCGGCGACGCTGACCGCGCTGGGCAAGTTCGACCGCTTCCGCATGCGCTCGGGGTTGCCGCGTGACGCGGTCACCTGCGTGGTGCCCAGCCCGTTCGTGCATGGCGATGCCGGCCTGCTGCGGGTCCCCGACCTCAAGGCCGACCCGCGCGATGCGGCGGCGCATACCGCAGCGATCATCCGCGAACTGCCGAACATCGTCGAAGATGCCCGCGGCGCGCTGGTGCTGTTCTCCTCGCGCAAGCAGATGCAGGACGTGTTCGATGGCCTGGACCGTGACTGGCGCAAGCTGGTGCTGATCCAGGGCAACCTGTCCAAGCAGGAAACCCTGAACAAGCACAAGGCGCGGGTTGACGATGGCCAGCACAGCGTGCTGTTCGGCCTGGCCAGCTTTGCCGAGGGTGTCGACCTGCCGGGTGCCTACTGCGAGCACGTGGTGATCGCCAAGATTCCCTTTGCCGTGCCCGACGACCCGGTCGAAGCGGCGTTGGCTGAGTGGATCGAAGCTCGCGGCGGCAACCCGTTCATGGAAATTGCCGTGCCCGACGCCTCGCTGCGGCTGATCCAGGCCTGCGGCCGCCTGCTGCGAACCGAACAGGACCGCGGTGTCATCACCTTGCTTGACCGGCGCCTGGTCACCCAGCGCTACGGCAAGGCTATTCTCAATGCGCTGCCGCCGTTCCGGCGGGAGATTTCCTGACCGCCGGAGCACACTTGCTCCGGCGCGATGTCCATTACTCAGTCGTGGGCCATGAGGGCCCTGAAGGAGAGCCCCAGCCTTATGGTCCGCCGTACCCTGCCCGCCATTTTTGCCCTGTTGTTCAGCTCGCCCTTGCTGGCTGGGCAGCAGACGCTGTTCAGCTTCGTGCGCCCGGCCTCGGTGGTCAACGTGGCGACCGAGGATGCCGGCATGCCGCAGTACAACGCGGAGCAGACGGCCGAAGGCGAAGTGTTGCGGCGCGTGGTGTTCAACCCGGCCCAGCGGCCGACCCTGCGCCTCAGCCCGCAAAGCGGTGTGTGGGATTGGTCCGGCGGTCAGTTCCTGACCTTGCGCCTGCAAAGCGCGATGGATTGGGCGCTGACCGTGGACGTCATGGTGCAGGGCAGTGATGGCCGCACGTTGACCAGCCGCATCGACCTTCCGGCCGGTCCTGCGCAAACCGTGATGGTACCGCTGACGGCCAGCTCGCCGCTGAGCCAGGGCATGCGCGCCGGCCCGCCCATGCCCTGGAACCATGGCGGCCAGCGCCTGCTGCTGACCAGCAGCGCCGGCGCGGTCGACCTCAAGCAGGTGGCGTCGGTCAGCCTGAGTATCCCCAACCCTAAGGTGGCGCAGAACCTGCTGATCGAGCGGGTCGGCATCCAGGATGACGACCAGGCCTACAAGGCGGCCTACCATGAGCTGATCGATGCCTATGGCCAGTCCACCCGCGGCCATTGGCCTGAAAAGGTTGCCAATGACGAGCAGCTCAAGGCGGCCGATGCACGTGAGCAGCAACAGCTCAAAGGCTGGCTGGCAGAGCGTGGCAAGCAGCAGCTGGATGCGTACGGTGGCCTGCTGGCCGGGCCGGCGTTCGAGGCCAAAGGCTTCTTCCGCACCGAAAAGCGTGACGGCCGCTGGTACCTGGTAACGCCCGAGGGGCATCCGTTCTATTCCCTGGGGGTGAATGCCGTGGCCGCGGATGGCGGGCGTACCTACGTCGCCGGGCGTGAAGGGATGTTCAAGGCGTTGCCGGGCGAGGGTGATGCACTGGCCGCATTCTATGGCGACGGCAACAACGACGACGGCAACCCCTCGTCGCAAGGGCGCAACTTCAAACAGGGGCGCTGGTTCGATTTCTATGCCGCCAACCTGCAGCGCACCTATGGCAAACCCTGCCCGCCCGCGGTAGAAGGGCAGCCGGCCAACTGCCCACCATTGGCGCTGGATACCGCCCGCTGGCAGGCGCATGCGCTCGACCGCCTGCAGGCCTGGGGTTTCAACACGGTCGGCAACTGGAGCGAGCCGGCCCTGGGCCAGTCCAGGCGCATGCCGTACACCTTGCCACTATCGATCGTGGGGGATTACGCCAGCATCAGCACCGGCATGGACTGGTGGGGTCGCATGCCCGACCCGTTCGACCCGCGTTTTGCCATGGCCACCGAGCGCGCCGTGGCCATTGCCGCCCGCGATCACCGTGACGACCCCTGGCTGATCGGCTATTTCGCCGACAACGAACTGGCCTGGGCCGCCCCCGGTAGCGACCCGAAGGCGCGTTATGGCCTGGCCTACGGTACCTTGCGCCTGACCACCGATGTACCGGCCAAGCGCGCCTTCCTCAAGCAGTTGCGTGACAAGTACCGCAACCAGGAAGGGCTGTCCAAGGCCTGGGGCATCGAGCTGACCGCCTGGGAACTGATGGAGGACCCGGGCTTCGAGGCACCGTTGCCCGACCCGGAGCACCCGGAAATCGAGCGTGATTACCAGCACTTCCAGCAGGTGTTCGCCGAAACCTACTTCAGGACCATTGCCGACTCCTTGAAATGGCATGCGCCCAATCACCTGCTGCTGGGTGGCCGCTATGCCGTCAGCACGCCGGAGGCGGTCAAGGCCTGCGCGGAGTTCTGCGATGTGCTCAGCTTCAACTTCTATACCCTCAAGCCGCAGGATGGCTACGACTTCGCCCGCCTGGCCGAGCTGGACAAGCCGGTGTTGGTGTCCGAGTTCCAGTTCGGCTCGCGCGATCGCGGGCCGTTCTGGCCGGGGCCGCTGGAAGTGGCGCGGGAAGAAGACCGTGGCCCGGCCTACGGCAACTTCCTCAAGGCGGCCCTGGCGCAGCCGATGATCGTTGGCGCGCACTGGTTCCAGTACCTCGACCAGCCGGCCAGCGGCCGCCTGCTCGACGGCGAGAACGGCCACCTTGGGTTGGTGGCGATCACCGATATGCCATACCCGGGGTTTGTCGATGCCGTGCGCAAGAGCAACTTGCAGGCAATGAGCCAGCTGCGCGCCCAACTGGAAAAACCGGCGCCCTAGCAACCGGCTGACGCGGTCTGGTGTAGGAGCGGCCTTGTGTCGCGATGGGCTGCGCAGCAGCCCCAGGATCTCCGCCGCAATGCACAAATTGCCGGGGCTGCTGCGCAGCCCATCGCGACACAAGGCCGCTCCCACAGTGACCACCCAGCCCAAGCCAGTTTGCAAAACGCCAAACTACTGAAACAATGCACACCATTTTCGGAATTGGTCGTACGGAGAACAGCGGGTGCAGATCCAGGGTCACTATGAGCTGAAGTTCGAAGCAGTGCGCGAAGCCTTTGCCGCGCTGTTCGATGATCCCCAGGAGCGTGGCGCCGCGCTGTGCATCCAGGTTGGTGGCGAAACCGTGGTCGACCTGTGGGCCGGCAGTGCCGACAAGGACGGCCAGCAGGCCTGGCACAGCGATACCATCGCCAACCTGTTCTCCTGCACCAAGACCTTCACCGCTGTCACCGCCCTGCAACTGGTCGGCGAGGGCAAGCTGGCCCTCGATGCGCCGGTGGCCAACTACTGGCCCGAGTTCGCCCAGGCAGGCAAACAGGCGATCACCCTGCGCCAGCTGCTCAGCCACCGTGCCGGCTTGCCGGCCATCCGTGAGCTGCTGCCGGCCGAAGCGCTGTATGACTGGCAGGCCATGGTCGATGCGCTGGCTGCCGAAACGCCCTGGTGGACACCCGGCACCGAGCACGGCTATGCCGCCATTACCTACGGCTGGCTGATCGGCGAGCTGATCCGCCGTGCCGACGGCCGTGGCCCCGGCGACTCGATCGTGGCCCGTACCGCTCGGCCGTTGGGGCTGGATTTTCATGTCGGCCTGGCTGACGATGAGTTTTATCGCGTGGCGCACATCGCCCGTGGCAAGGGCAACGCCGGGGACGCTGCGGCGCAGCGCCTGCTGCAGGTGACCATGCGCGAGCCCGAGGCCCTGTCGACCCGTGCCTTCACCAACCCACCGGCGATCCTGACCAGTACCAACAAGCCGGAGTGGCGGCGCATGCAGCAGCCAGCGGCCAATGGCCATGGCAATGCGCGCAGCCTGGCGGGCTTCTATGCCGGGTTGCTGGACGGTAGCCTGCTCGAATCCGAACTGCTCGACGAACTGACCCGTGAGCACAGCCTCGGGCAGGATCGCACCCTGCTCACCCAGACCCGTTTTGGCCTGGGCTGCATGCTCGACCAGCCCGACGTGGCCAATGCCACCTTCGGCCTCGGGGCCCGCGCCTTCGGCCACCCAGGCGCCGGCGGCTCGGTCGGTTTCGCTGACCCGGAACACGATGTGGCCTTCGGTTTCGTGGTCAATACCCTCGGCCCTTATGTGCTCATGGACCCGCGAGCCCAGAAACTGGTACGCGTCCTTGCCAGTTGCCTTTGATCGGGTAATGCGGGTGTTGCCCCACCCCTTTGACTATCCTCAATGCCAACGCCTGAAAGGCGTAGGCAAAATTTCTTTCTATTTCATGGTGTATCGCTGATGTCTTCACACAAAACCTTAGCACTCGCCCTGTGCCTGACCGCCGTTACCGGCTGCGCCAGTCACCCCCAGGACGGCTCGAAGGACAGCGCCTCGAGCTGGTGGCCCTTCGGTTCGGACAAGGTTGCCGAGCAGGAAGTGAAGCAAGCCGTCACGGAAAACGTGGCCAAGGCCGACGCCAAGTCCGACAACGCCAGCCGTTGGTGGTGGCCGTTCGGCGGTGAAGAGAAGCAGGCAAAGGGGCCGGTGGTACCGAAGATCGACCAGAAGGCCACCCAGGCCTGGCTGGACGAGTACGAGCCCAAGCTGCGTGAGGCGATCAAGGGCAGCAAGCTGGAACTGGAGCGCCGTGACAACGTGCTGGCCGTAACCATCCCGGTGGACAGCTCGTACAACCCTGATCGTCCGAACATGCTGCTGCCGATGACCCTGGGCCCGATCACTCGTGTGGCCAAGACTGTCGAGGGCGATGCCAAGACCGCCGTGCTGGTGCTCGGCCATGCCGACAGCAGCGGTGTCGCTGCCGCCAACCAGAAGCTCAGCCTGGAGCGCGCCGCTTCGGTGTCGGCCATTTTCCGCCTCAGCGGCCTGCAGCGTGATCGCCTGAACCTCAAGGGCATGGGCTCGGAAATGCCGCGCGCCGCCAACGACAGCGCCGAGGGCCGTGCCCTGAACCGCCGTGTGGAAATGCTGCTGACCCCGCAGAACACCATGGTCGCCCTGCTGGCCAAGTATCAGCAAGCCGCCCCGGCGCGGGCCCCGATGGTGGCGGTGCAGGACGTCAAGGCGCCTGCCGCCAAGCCTGCCGACAGCAAGCCGGCCACCAAGGCTGCGGCGAAGAAGCCTGTAACCAAAGCCAAGGCCAAGGCGCCAGCCAAGACCACGGCCAAGAAAAAAGCCGCGCCGGCCAAGCCCGTCGCCAAGAAAGCTACCACTGACAAGAAAGTAGCTGCCAACAGCCCTGCGAAGACCAACTGATCGTCAAGGAACGCAGCAATGACCCAATCCCTGGCCGATATGCGCCGCGACTACACCCGTGATGGCCTGGCCGAAGCCCAGGCCCCGGGGGAGCCGTTCGCCCTGTTCCATCAGTGGTTCGCCGATGCGGTGAAAACCGAGCAGGTACCGGTGGAAGCCAACGCCATGACCTTGGCCACTGTCGATGGTGAAGGCCGCCCTCACTGCCGTATCTTGCTGCTGAAGGGGCTCGATGAGCGTGGTTTCACCTTCTTCACCAACTACGATAGTGCCAAGGGCCAGCAACTGCTGGTCAACCCTTTCGCCGCCATGACCTTCTTCTGGCCGGCACTGGAGCGCCAGGTGCGCATTGAAGGGCGGGTGGAAAAGGTCACGCCCCAGGAGTCGGACGCCTACTACCAGGTGCGCCCGCTGGGCAGCCGCCTGGGAGCCTGGGCTTCGCCGCAGAGCCAGGTAATTGCCGGCCGTGAGGAGCTGGAGGGGCTGGTCAAGGCCACCGAGGCGCGCTTCTCCGACACCCAGCCGCATTGCCCGGAACATTGGGGTGGGTATCGTTTGCTGCCTGAACGCATCGAGTTCTGGCAGGGGCGGGCCAGCCGCCTGCATGACCGACTGAACTACCGGCTGGTGGATGGGCAGTGGCTGCGGGAGCGGTTGGCGCCCTGAGATTCCGGGGGCTGCTGCGCAGCCCATCGCGACGCAAGGCCGCTCCCACAGGTACAGCGCAGACCCAATCTGTGGGAGCGGCCTTGTGTCGCGAAAGGGCCGCAAAGCGGCCCCAGCAATCTCCAAGGCTACCCCGGATACCCCGCAGCCTCCCGCTCCAACCACCCCGCCAACTGCTTGCGCCCCACCTTCTCCACCCGCGCCTGCTCCAGCCTTTGCAGCATATACGTGCGTTTTGCAGGGTCCGCCCCAGCCAGCGACAACGCCAGGTCACGGTCCATCCAGCGGCGCATGCGCACATACAGCCACCAGTGGAAGTACAACCCCGCAACGGTGGTGACCACGACGATGAAGTAATCCATGGCTATCCTTGGTCTCACTTGAAAGGCCTCGACACAGCCACGCAGGCTGTCCCTTGGCTGAATGAAAACAATTTTATTACGTTTGTACCGTGACAGCCGTCAACGTGCAGCGTCTAATGAGCACCTGACTTATGGAGACTTTACCCATGCGTAAATCCGCTTTGCTGGTGGCGACCTTTACCACCATGTCGCTGTTGCTGGGTGGCTGTGCCTCGAGCCTGACCGGTGACAGCTACTCCCGTGATGAGGCCCGCCGCGTGCAAACCGTGCGCATGGGCACCATCGAGTCCCTGCGCCCGGTCAAGATCGAAGGCACCAAGACCCCGATCGGCGGTGGTGCTGGCGCCATCGTCGGTGGCGTGGCCGGCAGCGCCGTGGGTGGGGGCCGTGGCAGCATCGTCGCCGCCGTGATTGGTGCCGTTGCCGGTGGCCTGGCCGGTTCCGCAGCCGAAGAAGGCCTGACTCGTACCCAGGGTGTCGAAATCACCGTGCGTGAGGATGATGGCAGCATGCGTGCCTATGTGCAGGCCGTGCAGCAGAACGAGATCTTCCGCGTTGGCGACCGCGTGCGCATCATGACTGTCGATGGCACCAGCCGCGTCACGCACTGACCGTAGCCCAACAAGACAAAACCCCGACATGGCGCTCGCCAGTCGGGGTTTTTTCATGCTGCGGCCAGGTCAGCCGACGTTGGGCTTGCGGCTGGCCATGGCGGTTATCGCATAGCCGATCACGGCGGCGAAGAACGAGCCGGTGAGAATACCCATGCGGTCCATTCCGGCGTAATCACTGCTGCCAGGCACAAAGGCGAGCGAGCCAACGAACAGGCTCATGGTGAAGCCGATACCGCAAAGTATTGCCACACCCAGCAATTGCCCCCAACTGGCGCCTACAGGCAGCGCGGCCAGGCGCAGCTTGACCGCGACCCAGGTCAGGCCGAAGACACCCACGGTCTTGCCCAGCAGCAGCCCGACGGCGATGCCCAGTGGCACCGGGTGGGTGAAGCTTTCTACTGTCATGCCTGCCAGCGATACACCGGCATTGGCGAAAGCGAACAGCGGCAGGATGGCGTAGGCGACCCAAGGATGCAGGGCGTGCTCCAGGGCGAGCAGTGGCGAGCGTTCGGCATGGCGCGTGCGCAGCGGGATGCACAGGGCCAGGGCAACCCCGGCCAAGGTGGCATGCACACCGCTCTTGAGCACGCAGACCCACAGGATCAGGCCAACGACCATGTACGGCCCAAGCTTGACCACGCCAAGCCGGTTCATGGCCACCAGCACTACCAGGCAGGCGGCGGCCAGCAGCAGCGACACGCTCGACAGGGTGCCCGAGTAGAACAGGGCAATGACGATGATCGCACCCAGGTCGTCGATGATCGCCAGGGTCATCAGGAACAGTTTCAGCGACACCGGCACGCGCTTGCCCAGCAAGGCCAGTACGCCGAGGGCGAAGGCGATGTCGGTGGCGGTGGGGATCGCCCAGCCGGCCACGGCCGCCGGGTTGTCACGGTTGATGAACCAGTAGATCAGTGCCGGTATCACCATGCCGCCCACGGCGGCGGTGGCTGGCAGGATTACCTGGGAGGGCTTGGACAGGTGGCCGTCGACCACCTCGCGCTTGACCTCCAGGCCGATGAGCAGGAAGAACAGGGCCATCAGGCCGTCGTTGATCCACAGCAGCAGCGGTTTGGCGATGTGCAGCGCGCCGACCTGGACGGCGACGGGGACGTCGAGCAGGCCGCTGTACAGGTAGGACAATGGCGAGTTGTTGATGACCAGGGCCAGGATGGCCGCAGCGATCAGCAGCAGGCCGCTGGCGGCTTCGAGCTGGAAGAAGCGGGTGAACAGGCTACGCACGGGCTATAGGCTCTCCATGAGCAGTTGACGATGGAACGGGCGTACACCCTAGCCTGTGACGATATGCTTTCAAACAAAAACTATATTCGTTTTTGTTATATGTTGTTACTGGCTGGGCTGAGGGAAGCCTAGATGCAGATGGGGAAGGAAGGGGGAGGAAGAATCTGATATTTGGGTTGGATAATTCTGATTCCTGTCAGGGCCTATTCGCGGGCTCGCCCGCTCCCACAGGTATCGCGGGCGCTGCACCTGTGGGAGCGGGCGAGCCCGCGAAAGGGCCTTGGCAGGCGATAAAGGCTCAGAGGCCGAGCATATCCCGCGCCACCGCCTCGGCGATGCGAATGCCATCGACACCCGCCGACAGGATCCCGCCCGCATACCCAGCCCCTTCACCCGCCGGGAACAGCCCCTTCAGGTTCAGGCTCTGGAAGTCCTCACCGCGGGTAATGCGCAGCGGCGACGAGGTGCGGGTCTCGATCCCGGTCAACACTGCATCATGCAGGTTGTAGCCCTTGATCTGCCGGTCGAACGCCGGCAGTGCCTCGCGAATGGCCTCGATGGCGAAGTCCGGCAGGCTTGGCGCCAGGTCGCCCAGGGTCACGCCCGGTTTGTAGGACGGCTCGACACTGCCCAGTGCAGTCGACGGCCGGCCGGCGACGAAGTCACCCACCAGCTGCGCCGGGGCCTGGTAGTTGCTGCCGCCCATCACGTAGGCGTGGGCTTCCAGGCGCTCCTGCAGCTCGATGCCGGCCAGCGGGCCGCCCGGGTAATCGCGCTCGGGGTCGATGCCGACGACTATGCCGGAGTTGGCGTTGCGCTCGTTACGCGAGTACTGGCTCATGCCGTTGGTAACCACCCGGCCTGGCTCGCTGGTGGCGGCGACCACGGTGCCGCCCGGGCACATGCAGAAGCTGTACACCGAACGGCCGTTCTTGGCGTGGTACACCAGCTTGTAGTCGGCGGCACCAAGTTTCGGGTGACCGGCGTACTTGCCCAGGCGCGCCTTGTCGATCAGCGTTTGCGGGTGTTCGATGCGGAAGCCCACCGAGAACGGCTTGGCTTCCATGTACACGCCCTTGGCATGCAGCATGCGGAAGGTGTCGCGGGCACTGTGGCCCAGGGCCAGCACCACATGGCGCGATTGCAGCTGTTCGCCGCTCTCCAGCACCACGCCGGTCAGCTGCCCATCCTCGATCAGCAGGTCGGTGACCTTCTGCTGGAAGCGCACTTCGGCGCCGAGGGCGATCATGTCCTGACGCATCTGCTCGACCATGCCGGTGAGGCGGAAGGTACCGATGTGCGGCTTGTTGATGTACAGGATCTCGTCCGGCGCACCGGCCTTGACGAACTCTTCCAGCACTTTGCGGCCGTGGTGCTGCGGGTCCTTGATCTGGCTGTACAGCTTGCCGTCGGAGAAGGTACCGGCGCCGCCTTCGCCGAACTGCACGTTGGACTCTGGGTTGAGCACGCTCTTGCGCCACAGGCCCCAGGTGTCCTTGGTGCGCTGGCGCACTTCCTTGCCGCGCTCGAGGATGATCGGCTTGAAGCCCATCTGTGCCAGCAACAGGCCGGCGAAGATGCCGCACGGGCCGAAGCCGACCACGATCGGGCGCTCCTGCAGATCGGCAGGGGCCTGGCCGACGAACTTGTAGGTCACGTCTGGCGCCGGGCCGATGTTGCGATCGTCGGCGAACTTGCTGAGCAGTTCGGCTTCGTTGCTGGCTTCCAGGTCGATGGTGTAGATGAACAGCAGTTCGCTGTTCTTCTTGCGCGCATCGTAGCTGCGTTTGAACAGGTTGAAGCTGAGCAGTTGCTCGTCGCGGATGCCCAGGCGCTGGACGATGGCTTCACGCAGGGCTTCGTCGGGATGGTCCAGGGGCAGCTTCAGTTCGGTGATTCGTAGCATGGCAGGGTCCAGTATCCCGGCCATGGGCGGCCGGCGGCTTTACACAAACTGCCAAGTATAAGCTGTTCGCCGCCCCGACTGGCAGGATAAAAGCGCCCGGCGATCAGTTGTCGCGCGCACCGCCGTAGTAACCGCAGCCCTGCAGGGTCTTGCCGTCGATGCGCAGTTCGGCGCGCAGGTGGTGGATGGCACCGGTGGCGGTGTCTACGCAGCGTTGTGGCGCGACCCACAGCTCCACGTGCTGGCCGTTGGCTTCGCTGGTCAGGGTCAGGCCGCCGCCGGGCACTTCTTCTTCCAGGAAGGGCAGGGGCAGGGGTTCCTGGCCGACGCGGTTGAGCACCATGCCTTTGCCGCTGGCCTTGATGTCCCATTCCGGCTCGTGGCCGTTGGCGCGCAGGGTCAGCTGCTTGAAGTTGGGGTCTTCACAAGCGCGGGTGGAAGGTTCCAGGCGGTACAGGCGACGAACCTCCAGTTGGCCGTCGTTGTTGGCCTGCCTGCTGCCGGTGAGGCGGCCACGGACGTCGGCGAACAGCTTGTCATTGGCGTCCTTGGCGAGGTTGGCGGCCTCCTGCAGGATGCCGGTGGCGGCGACGTCGTTGATCACGAAAGTGCGGTTTTCGCTGCACGGCTTGAACAGCAGCTGGCCACCGGCGGCACGCAACTCGCCCTGCATGCGCGTGGTGCCGATGTTCGGGTCGCTGGGGGCGTCAGCCATGAGCTGGCAGCCGGCGAACAGGGGCAGCAGGGCGGTGAGCAGCAGGGTGGGGGTGAGGCGCATGGGGCGGGCTCCGGGGGTCTTTGCCGTGAAAGCAGGCCACGTTACTCAGGCTGGCGCTGGATCACAAGTTAATGGTTGCCTGTGCTGGCCCTATCGCCGGCAAGCCAGCTCCCACAGGTACCCCACAGTTCCTGAAAGTTGTGGGGGCCTGTGGGAGCTGGCTTGCCGGCGATAGGGCCAGCACAGGCAATACATTTCTGGCAGGTAGAAAAAAGGGCCAGTAGATGGCCCTTTTCCCGGTCAACCCCCCAGGTACGCGTCGCGCACCTTCGGGTCGGTCAACAGTGCTTCCCCAGTACCCTGCATCACCACCCGGCCGTTCTCCAGCACATACGCCCGGTCAGCGATCTTCAGCGCCTGGTTGGCGTTCTGCTCCACCAGGAACACCGTCACGCCATCACGGCGCAGCTGTTCGATGATGTCGAAGATCTGCTGGATGATGATCGGCGCCAGGCCCAGCGAGGGCTCGTCGAGCAGCAGCAGCTTGGGTTTGCTCATCAGCGCCCGGCCAATGGCGAGCATCTGCTGCTCGCCACCGGACATGGTGCCGCCACGCTGGATATAACGCTCCTTCAGGCGCGGGAACAGCTGCAGCACCTTGTCCAGCTGCTCCTGGTAATCGCCCTTGTCGGTGAAGAAACCGCCCATCGCCAGGTTTTCCTCGACGGTCAGGCGGGAGAACACACGGCGGCCTTCCGGCACCACCGCGATGCTCTTGCGCATGATGTGCGAGGACGGCTGGCCGACCAGTTCTTCACCCAGGTACTTGATGCTGCCGCTGTGCGCCTGCGGCGAGCCGCACAGGGTCATCAGCAAGGTCGACTTGCCGGCACCGTTGGCGCCGATCAGGGTAACGATCTCGCCCTGGTTGATCTCCACGTTCACGCTGTGCAGCGCCTGGATCTTGCCGTAGAAGGTGGAAACGTTCTCGAACTTCAGCATTTACGCTTCCCCCAGGTAGGCTTTGATCACGTCAGGGTTGTCGCGGATCTCTTCCGGCGTGCCGTGGGCCAGGGGGGTGCCCTGGTTGATCACCACGATATGGTCGGAAATGCTCATCACCAGCTTCATGTCGTGCTCGATCAGCAGCACGGTGACGTTGTGCGACTCACGCAGGTAGGCGATCAGCGCCTTGAGGTCTTCGGTCTCCTTCGGGTTCAGGCCCGCTGCCGGTTCGTCGAGCATGATGATGCGCGGCTGGGTCATCATGCAGCGGGCGATTTCCAGGCGGCGCTGCTGGCCGTAGGCGAGGGTGCCGGCGGTACGGTTGGCGAACTCGGTCAGGTTGACCTTCTCCAGCCAGTACTGCGCGCGCTCCATGGCCTCCTTCTCGCTGCGGCGGAAGTTCGGGGTCTTGAACAGGCCGGCGAAGAAGTTGGTGTTCAGGTGGCGGTGCTGGGCGATCAGCAGGTTTTCCAGCGCGGTCATTTCCTTGAACAGGCGCACGTTCTGGAAGGTCCGCACCACGCCCTTGCGGGCGATCTGGTGCCCGGCCAGGCCCTGGATCGGCTGGCCATCGAGCAGGATGGTGCCGCCGCTGGGCTTGTAGAAGCCGGTCAGGCAGTTGAACACCGTGGTCTTGCCGGCGCCGTTCGGGCCGATCAGTGCCACCACCTGTTTTTCCTTGACGGTCAGGCCCACGCCGTTGACCGCCAACAAGCCGCCGAAGCGCATGCTCAGGCCGCTGACTTGCAGAATTTCGCGGCTCATCGACGCAGCTCCATGTGTGGACGTTGCATAGGCAGCAGGCCTTGCGGACGCCAGATCATCATCAACACCATCAGCGCACCGAACATCAGCATCCGGTATTCGCTGAACTCACGCATCAGCTCGGGCAGCAGGATCATCACGATGGCCGCGAGGATCACGCCCAGTTGTGAGCCCATGCCGCCGAGCACGACGATGGCGAGGATGATCGCCGACTCGATGAAGGTGAACGACTCCGGCGTCACCAGCCCCTGGCGCGCAGCGAAGAAGCTGCCGGCGAAACCGGCGAAGCAGGCGCCCAGGGTGAATGCCGACAGCTTGATCACGGTCGGGTTCAGGCCCAGTGCACGGCAGGCGATCTCGTCTTCGCGCAGGGCTTCCCAGGCGCGGCCGATCGGCATGCGCAGCAGGCGGTTGATCACGAACAGCGCCAGCAGGGCCAGCAGCAGGGCCACCAGGTAGAGGAAGATGACCTTGTTGATCGAGTTGTATTCCAGCCCGAAGAACTCATGGAAGGTCTGCATGCCCTCGGCGGCACGGCGTTCGAAAGTCAGGCCGAAGAGCTCTGGCTTGGGGATGTTGCTGATGCCGTTGGGGCCGCCGGTCCAGTCGGTGAGGTTACGCAGGAACAGGCGGATGATCTCGCCGAAGCCGAGGGTCACGATCGCCAGGTAGTCACCGCGCAGGCGCAGCACCGGGAAGCCGAGCAGGAAGCCGAAGGTAGCGGCCATCAGGCCGGCGATCGGCAGGCATACCCAGAAGCTCCAGCCCAGGTAGTGCGAGAGCATGGCGTAGCTGTAGGCGCCTACGGCGTAGAAGCCGACGTAACCGAGGTCGAGCAGGCCTGCCAAACCGACCACGATGTTCAGGCCCAGGCCCAGCAACACGTAGATCAGGATCAGCGTGGCAATGTCGACCGCACCGCGCGAGCCGAAGAACGGCCACACCAGTGCCGCGACGATCAGGCCCATGATCACGTAGCGCTGGGTCTTCGGCAGGGTCAGGTAGTTGCTGACCGCCGGCGGGATCAGCTTGCGATCCGAACGGCGACCCATTACCGAGTTCCACTGCTTGTCGAACAGCACGCGCAGGAACATCAGCACAGAGCACAGGGCAATGATGCTGAGGTTGAACGAGCCCTGGCTGTGCACGGACAGGCTGATGCCGTCGATGCTCAGTTTCAGGCCCAGTACCGGGAAGGCCACGGCCCATACCAGCAAGGCGCTGAAGAACGCCTGTTTGAGATTTCTGTTCATACTTTTTCAACCTCCGGGCGGCCCAGGATGCCGGTCGGCCGGAATAGCAGGACAAGAACCAACAAGCCGAATGCCACCACGTCCTTGTACTGGTCGCCGAAGATATCGGCACCGAACGCTTCGGCCACGCCCAGCACCAGCCCGCCGAGCATGGCGCCCGGAATGCTGCCGATGCCACCCAGCACCGCCGCGGTGAAGGCCTTCAGGCCCACCAGGAAACCGGCGTTGGGGTTGATCACCCCGTACTGCATGCTCAGCAGCACGGCCGCCACCGCCGCCAGGGCGGCACCGATGACGAAGGTGAGGGCGATGATGTTGTTGGTGTTGATGCCCAGCAGGTTGGCCATCTTGATGTCCTCGGCGCAGGCGCGGCAGGCGCGGCCCAGGCGGGAACGGGAGATGAACAGGGTGAGGCAGGTCATGGCCACCAGGGTGACCACGAACACCAGGATCTGCATGTAGCTGATCAGTACTTCCTCCGCGCCGCCCGGCCCGAACGAGAAGCTTCCGGGGATCAGGTTGGGGATGGACTTGTCCTTGGAGTCTTGCGACAGCAAGACGGTGTTCTGCAGGAAGATCGACATGCCGATGGCGGAAATCAGCGGGATCAGTCGGTTGCTGTTGCGCAGGGGGCGGTAGGCAACCCGTTCGATGCTGTAGCCATAGGCACTGGTGACGAAGATCGTCGCGACGAAGGCGACGGTCATCAGGATCGGCAGCGAATGGATACCCATCATGGCCAGGCCCGCCAGGGCGATGAAGGCCACGTAGGAACCGATCATGTACACCTCGCCGTGGGCGAAGTTGATCATGCCAATGATGCCGTACACCATCGTGTAGCCGATGGCGATCAAGGCATAGGTGCTGCCGATGGTCAATCCATTAACCAGTTGTTGGAAGAAATGGTAGATCTCAGGCATTACAGCGCTCCTAAAAACCTGATTTGCATTTCGCTGGCGGGGGTAGGCCAGGAAACCGCGGGTGACGGTTTTAAGATTTTCAGGTGAACCCGCCCCCGGATCGCGGGGATCAGGCCCATGAACCTCGTAAAACAAAGCCCACTGCTCGCACAGTGGGCTTCTACGGTCAGCTATTAGTCACGCAGTTACTGAGGGGAGACTTCGGTCTTCGGCTTGCCGAAGTGCCATTCGTAGACCACGAACTTGAAGTCTTTCAGGTCGCCCTTCTCGTCGTACGACAGGGTGCCGGTCGGGGTCTTGAAGGAGCCGGCGTGGATGGCCTCGGCCACCTTCTCGGCGTCTTCGGACTTGGCGGCCTTGATGCCCTGGGCGATCAGCTCGACAGCCGAGTAGGCCGGGAACACGAACGGGCCGCTTGGGTCCTTGCCGTCAGCCTTGATGGCGTCGACGATCTTCTTGTTGGCAGGGTCCGCGTCGAACGACTTCGGCAAGGTCACCAGCAAGCCTTCGGAGGCGTTCTGGGCGATCTGCGAGATGGAGTCGTTGCCCACGCCTTCCGGGCCCATGAACTTGGCTTTCAGGCCCTTTTCCTGAGCCTGGCGCAGGATCAGGCCCAGCTCTGGGTGGTAGCCGCCGTAGTAGACGAAGTCGACGTTGTTCTGCTTGAGCTTCTGGATGATCGAGGAGAAGTCCTTGTCACCGGCGTTCAGGCCTTCGAACACGGCAACCTTGGTGCCTTTGCCTTCCAGGGTCTGCTTGACCGCGGTAGCGATGCCTTCACCGTACTGCTGCTTGTCGTGCAGGACGGCTACCACCTTCGGCTTGACGTGGTCGGCGATGTAGTTGCCGGCAGCCGGGCCCTGGGCGCTGTCCAGGCCGATGGTACGGAAGATCAGCTTGTAGCCGCGGGCGGTGATTTCCGGGGAGGTGGCGGCCGGGGTGATCATGATCACGCCTTCGTCTTCGTAGATGTCGGACGCAGGCTGGGTGGAGCTGGAGCACAGGTGGCCAATCACGAACTTGACGCCGTCGTTGACCACTTTGTTGGCGACTGCAACGGCCTGTTTAGGGTCGCAGGCGTCGTCGTATTCCTTGGCTTCGAGCATCTTGCCATCCACGCCGCCCGCGGCGTTGATATCCTTGATGGCTTGCTTTGCGCCGATGAACTGCATGTCGCCGTACTGGGTCACAGGGCCGGTCTTGGGACCTGCAATCCCGATCTTGATGGTATCGGCGGCAAACGAATGGCTGGCTACCCCTGCCAGAACCATTGCGGCGAACAGCTTGGAAATCTTGATCATAGTGCTCCACTCATTCTGTTGTAATTCTTATAGTCCTGGCGGCCAGGGCTACAGACCGGGCGGGATTTGCGGCGTGGCCATGCCAACGCGCAAGCCCACCTTCCCCCGGAACATGTCCCGGAACTGTACCGGTACAGTGTAGAGCGCTGTTCGAGCGCTTGAAAAGCGGTCGAAAAGTGCCTGCTTCCTGGGTTGTCGCATGGTCGACACAAAGATACAGAAAGGCGCCATCAAACTGCCTGCATCTGCGACCCCGCCCCACAAGTTCGGGATCAATCGACCAAATTACATATTTGAAACCGGGTTTTTCTGCAAAAATGCCGACCTTTTTTATTGGCCGATTTTTGCGGAAACCACCCATGACTGATCAAACAAGCACCCTCTATGCCAAATTGCTTGGCGAGACGGCAATCATCGAGTGGAAAGCGCTGGAGCGTTTCTGGGCCAAGGGTGACCTGATTTGGGTCGACCCGAGCCTCGACCTGATCACCGTTGCCGAGGCGATGGCCGAGAATCGCAGCGAGATCTTCGCCAAGTGGCGTAGTGATGGCACTGTTGGGCCGGTGACCGCCGAGCAGGCCCTGGACCTGCAAAGCCGCGATCCAGAGATCTGGGCGGTGGTGGTTTCGCCGTTCATCGTGATCCAGGTGAAGCCCCCGGCAGAGGCGTGATCGCTTTTGGTGCGCGAAAATGCGCAGCAGCCCCGTTTTGGTGCTCGAAGGCGCTCAAAGCGGGTAGAGGGAAGTAACAATTCGGCGTGGCGGTAACAGTTTACGGGATGCGTAATGCCCCACCGTTCTGCCAGGCAACGCGAAACCTGTAGGAGCGGCCTTGTGTCGCGATGGGCTGCGCAGCAGCCCCGGCATTTTTTGCATCGATGCGGAAATCTGGGGCTGCTGTGCAGCCCATCGCGACACAAGGCCGCTCCTACAGGTTCCTGGCCCGCATGGGTAATGTTCGAACCAGTCAGGAGTCATTGATGAGCACTGCACTACCTTCGCTTGGATTCGCCGGCATCGGCCTGATGGGCCTGCCCATGTGCCGCCGCCTGTTGGCAGCGGGCTACCCGCTGACCGTGTGGAACCGCAGCCCGGACAAGTGCGCGGCACTGGTCGCCGCCGGCGCGCGCCTGGCCAGCAGCCCTGCCGAACTGTGCCGCGACAGCGACATGCTGCTGCTGTGCCTGGCCGACACGGCCGTGGTCCGCGAAGTGGTGTTCGGCGAGCAAGGCATCGCTCAGGGCGGGCGCAGCGGCCAGTTGCTGATCGATTTCTCCAGCCTGGAGCCAACCGCCACCCGTGAAATGGCCGCCGAACTGGCAGCGCTGTGCGGCATGGCCTGGTTGGACGCGCCAGTTTCCGGCGGCACGCCGGGGGCCGAAGCCGGCACTCTGGCGATCATGGTCGGTGGCGAGGCGGCCGACCTGGAGCGGGCGCGCCCGGTACTGCAGGTACTCGGCCAGCGGGTGACACACATGGGGGCGGTGGGCGCAGGCCAGGTGACCAAGGCCTGCAACCAGATGATCGTGGCCTGCAATGCCTTGGTGATTGCCGAAGTGGTGGCCTTGGCTGAACAGTCCGGGGTCGATGCGACGCTGATCGCCGAAGCGCTGGCGGGCGGCTTTGCCGATTCCAAACCGTTGCAGATCCTCGCTCCGCAAATGGCCGAAAGCCGCTTCGAGCCGATCAAGTGGCACGTGCGCACGCTGCTCAAGGACCTCGATGGCGCGGTCAAGTTTTCCCGCGAGCAAGGCTCGGCGACGCCGCTCAGTGGCCTTGCCGCACAATTGATGCGCCTGCACGCAAGCCAGGGTTACCTGCAAAAAGATCCGGCGACCCTGGTTGAGCTGTATCGCAGCAAGGGCTGAACACACCGCCCTGGTGCTGCAGCCGCTCCAGCAGCGAGCGCAGTTCGGCAAGCGGCTCCGGGCGGCCCAGCAAGTAGCCCTGCAGGTAATCGCAGCCGTGGGCTTCGAGAAACGCCAGCTGTTCGGCGGTTTCCACGCCCTCGCTGACCACCTGCAGATGCAGGGTATGCGCCATGACGATGATCGCCTGGACGATCTCGCGGTCCTTCTGGCTGCCCGGCACATCCTGCAGGAAGCTGCGGTCGATCTTCAGCACGTCCAGCGGCAGGCGCTTGAGGTAGGCCAGTGACGAGTAGCCGGTGCCGAAGTCATCGATCGACAGCGCCACGCCCAGGGCGCGCACGCGCTTGAGCAGGTTGACCGTGCGCTGGATATCACCCATCAGGGCGTTCTCGGTCACTTCCAGTTCCAGCTGCCGGGGTGCGAGCCCGGCGTGGAACAGCGCCTTTTCCACTTCGTTGGGCAGTTCGTCGTGGCTGAGGGTGACGGCCGAGCAATTGACCGTGACCTTTAGGTTGCCATGGCCGTGTCGCTGCAGGTAGGCCAGGTCGGCGCAAGCGTGGCGCAGCACCCACAGGTCGAGGTCGATGATCAGCCCGTTGGCTTCGGCGATGGCGACAAAACGATCGGGCCCAAGCAGGCCGTGTTGCGGGTGTCGCCAGCGCACCAGGGCCTCCAGTTTGGCCACTTGCCTGCTGCGCAGGTCGAAGATCGGCTGGTAGTGCACGCACAGCCCATGCTCCTCGAGCAGGGCCACCCGCAGTTCCTCTTCCAGTTGCAGGGCAATCGAGGCCTGGGTCTTCAGGCTGTCGTTGAAGAAGTTCAGGCTGTTGCGCCCGTTGCCCTTGGACTGGTAAAGGGCGAGGTCTGCATGCTTGAGCAGCTCTTCGGCGGTGGTGCCGTCGTCGGGGAAGATGCTGATGCCGATACTGGTGGTCATGACCATGCGCCGTCCGCCCAGGTTGATGGGCTCTTTCATCCTCTGCATGATGCGCTGGGCCAGATGGCGGGCTTCGTCGCGGTTGTTGAGGCTGGTGACCACGCAGAACTCGTCGCCGCCAAAGCGTGCGACCAGATCGTGGTTGCGGGTGGCGGCCTTGATGTGGCTGGCGATCACCTTGAGCAGTTCGTCGCCGGCGTCGTGACCGAGGCTGTCGTTGATGCGCTTGAAATGGTCGATGTCGAGGAACATCACTGCCAGGTGGCTTTCCGTGGCCTGGTGTTCGGCCAGGCGTTCGGCGAACACCTGGTTGAAACCGCGGCGGTTTACCAGGCTGGTCAGGGCATCGTAGTGCGCGGCCTGCTGCAACGACGCGCGGGCCTGGTCGAGCTGGCTGAGCAGCACGCTGACCCGGCGCAGGTCGTGCTCCTTGCTTTGCAGCTTCTTGTCGGCCAGCGCAGTACTGACGCTGGCAGCACTGATCAGCAGGGTGATGAAGCCGATGCCCAGCGCCAATTGCAGGCTGTTGTCGCCAGAGGGCAGGCGCAGGGCGGTGTCGGCCGGGATGACCAGGGTCATGGCCGACATCGCGGTGAAGTGGGTGGCGACGATACCGCCGGCCATCAGCAGGCTGGCGCCGTACTTCATGGCCTGGTGCAGGGTACCGCTGCCATGGCGGAAGTAGCGGGCCAGGTACAGCGCGGTCAGGCTGGTGAGCAGGGCAATGGTGGCCGAGGCCAGCAGCAGGCCGGACTGGTAGTACTGGCGGGCGCCGGTTTCCAGGGCGGCCATGCCTACGAAGTGCATCACGATGATACCCAGGCCGATCAGTACCGCACTTTGCAGGTAATGGTGTGTTTGCATCTGGCTGCGGTCGAGGCTGTGCATGGCCAGCCAGGCGACGGCCAGGGCGATGAGCAGCGAAAGGATGGTCAGGGACGCGTCGTAATGCACTTCAACTGGCGCCTGGAAGGCCAGCATGCTGATGAAGTGCATTGCCCAGATGCCACCAGCAAGGCAGCAGGCACCGAGCATGTTCCATTGTCGGTGGGCGGTGGGGTCTTCGCTGTGGGATTGGCGCTCGGCCATGTCCAGGGTGGCGAAGCAGGCCGCACAGGCGACGAAGTAGGCGAGCAGAACCAGGAACGGTTCATGCCTGCAATCAATGACGATGCGCCCGGTTGCCGGCAGGTCGGCGAACAGTTGCAGCCCCAGCCATTCCATGGAATGCCTCATGATCGAGTTTTCACTCGTCTGCGCTACAACCCTGTGCAGACTGTCCAGAGGCAGTATAGGAAGAGGTGTTTAACCCTTCCTGACTAATGGCACATTGATTTCTACGATTTGGTTATGGAACCAATCGCCGCCAAGAATATTGGCTCGCTTTTTTGTAGGAGCGGCCTTGTGTCGCGATGGGCTGCGTAGCAGCCCCAGATTTCTGCACTACCGCAAAAATGCTGGGGCTGCTGCGCAGCCCATCGCGACACAAGGCCGCTCCTACACGGGTGCGGGGAAAGACTAGCCAGCCACCAGCACGCGAATGGCTTCCAGGCGCAGGGCGGCCTTTTCCAGCATCGCCAGGCCCTCTTCGCGCTGCTTGCGCAGCGCTTCGATCTCGCTGTCGCGCACGCTCGGGTTGACCGCTTGCAGCGCGACCAGACGAGCCAGTTCTTCGTCGGCTTCCGCTGTCAGGCGGCGCTGGGCCTCGGCCACGCGCTCGACGTGGGCCGGCATGACCTTGGCCTCGCCGCTGCCGATGCGCTGGGCCAGCACGTCACGCTGGGCCTGGACGAACTTGTTGGCGCTGGCGCGTGGCACGCTTTCCAGCTGGTCGTTGAGGGTTTCGAAGGCCACGCGGGACGCCAGGTCGTTGCCGTTGGCGTCGAGCAGGCAGCGCAATGCCGCCGGTGGCAGGTAACGGCCCAGTTGCAGGCTGCGCGGTGCCACCACCTCGCTGACGAACAGCAGTTCAAGCAGCACGGTGCCGGGTTTGAGCGCTTTGTTCTTGATCAGCGCCACGGCGGTGTTGCCCATCGAGCCGGACAGCACCAGGTCCATGCCGCCTTGCACCATCGGGTGCTCCCAGGTGAGGAACTGCATGTCCTCGCGCGACAGCGCCTGGCCACGGTCGTAGGTGATGGTCACGCCTTCGTCGTCGCCCAGCGGGAAGCTGGCGTCGAGCATCTTCTCGCTCGGCTTGAGGATCAGGGCGTTCTCGGAATGGTCTTCGCTGTCGATGCCGAAGGCGTCGAACAGGGTTTCCATGTAGATCGGCAGGGCGAACTGGTCGTCCTGTTCCAGAATGTCCTCGACCAGCGCCTGGCCTTCGCCGGCACCGCCGGAGTTGAGTTCCAGCAGGCGGTCACGGCCGGTATGCAGTTCGGCTTCCAGGCGTTCGCGCTCGCTGCGGGCATCGGCCACCAGGGCTTCCCAGGCCTTGCTTTCGCCACCTTCGAGCAGCGGCAGCAGGCGCGGGCCGAACTGGTGCTGCAGGGCGTTGCCGGTAGGGCAGGTGTTGAGGAAGGCGTTGAGGCCTTCGTGGTACCACTGGAACAGGCGCTCTTGCGGGCTGTCCTGCAGGTACGGGATATGCAGCTGGATGGTGTGCTTCTGGCCGATACGGTCGAGGCGACCGATGCGCTGTTCGAGCAGGTCGGGGTGCGCCGGCAGGTCGAACATCACCAGATGGTGGGCAAACTGGAAGTTGCGGCCTTCGCTGCCGATCTCGGAGCAGATCAGCACCTGCGCGCCGAACTCTTCGTCGGCGAAGTAGGCGGCGGCGCGGTCGCGTTCGAGGATGCTCATGCCTTCATGGAACACCGAGGCCGGGATGCCGGAGCGCACGCGCAGGGCGTCTTCCAGGTCCATCGCGGTTTCGGCATGGGCGCAGATCACCAGCACCTTGGTGCGCTTGAGCATCTTCAGGGTGTCGATCAGCCAGTCGACGCGCGGGTCGAAACGCCACCACCGCTCGTCATCGGCCACCTCGCCCTGGGCCTGGAAGGCGACTTCCGGGTACAGCTCGGCATGTTCGCCGGCTGGCAGGTCGCGGTACTGCTCAGGCGTGGCCAGTGGGTAAGGGTGCAGCTGGCGCTCAGGGAAGCCCTGGATCGCCGCGCGGGTGTTACGGAACAGCACGCGGCCGGTGCCGTGGCGGTCGAGCAGCTCACGGATCAGGCGCGCGCTGGCCTGGGTATCGCCGTCGCTGACCGCGGCCAGCAGGGCTTCGCCTTCGGCACCCAGGAAGCCCTGGATGGTGGCGTGGGCCTTGGGCGACAGGCGGCCTTCGTCGAGCAGTTCCTGTACGGCTTCAGCCACCGGGCGATAGTGCTCGCTCTCGGCGCGGAAGGCGGCCAGGTCGTGGAAACGGTTGGGGTCGAGCAGGCGCAGGCGGGCGAAGTGGCTGTCCTGGCCGAGCTGCTCGGGGGTGGCCGTGAGCAGCAGCACGCCCGGGATCACCTGGGCCAGCTGTTCGACCAGGCCATATTCGGCGCTGACCTGGTCTTCGTGCCAGACCAGGTGGTGGGCTTCGTCCACCACCATCAGGTCCCAGCCGGCGGCGAACAGCGCGTCCTGGGCCTTTTCGTCGTCGACCAGCCACTCCAGGGCCACCAGCGCCAGCTGGGCATCCTCGAACGGGTTGCTGGCGTCGCTTTCGATGAAACGCTCGGCGTCGAACAGGGCCACCTGCAGGTTGAAGCGGCGGCGCATTTCCACCAGCCACTGGTGCTGGAGGTTTTCCGGTACCAGGATCAGAACGCGGCTGGCGCGGCCCGACAGCAGCTGGCGGTGGATCACCAGGCCGGCTTCGATGGTTTTGCCCAGGCCCACTTCGTCGGCCAGCAAGACGCGCGGCGCGCTGCGGTCGGCGACTTCGCGGGCGATGTGCAACTGGTGGGCGATGGGTTGGGCGCGGCAGCCGCCCAGGCCCCACAGCGCCGACTGCATCTGCTTGCTGGTGTGCTGCAGGGTGTTGTAGCGCAGGCTGAACCACGACAGTGGGTCAATCTGCCCGGCGAACAGGCGGTCGCTGGCCAGGCGGAACTGGATGAAGTTCGACAACTGGGTTTCCGGCAGGGTGCGCGGCTGGTTCTGCCCGTCCAGGCCGTGGTAGACCATCAGCCCGTCGATGTCCTCGACCTCGCGCACGGTCAGCTTCCAGCCTTCGAAGTGGGTGATCTGGTCACCTGGCGAGAAGCGCACGCGGGTCAGCGGCGCATTGCGCAGGGAATACTGGCGGGTGTCGCCAGTGGCCGGGTAGAGCACGGTCAACAGGCGGCCATCCTGCGCCAGGATGGTACCCAGGCCGAGCTCGGCTTCGCTGTCGCTGATCCAGCGTTGCCCCGGTTGATACTGCTGCGCCATACTGCCTGAACTCCCGCGATGAAAAAGCCGGTTATGTTAACGGATCGGCCGGTCAGACCAAAGTGCCGAGCGCATCGAAAGGTGCCGAAGTGCGATAGGTAGCAACAGTCTAGCCGCTTCATCGCCCCCCACCGTGCTGCCGACGAGGGCCCCGGATCAACATGTCTGCCAAGCACCGCTGGATCAGCACTTCGATGGCCGTGGGCAGCCTGTTGCTGCTGGCCGCCTGCGAGCAGAAAAACTTCGAGACCTTGCCCGCCATCCCGATCGAGCAGCTCGAGGTACTGGGCGTGCAGACACCGATCAAGAGCGTGCACTTTCGTGACCGCGACGGTGAAGGCCTGCTGGTATTGAGCCGCAGCGATGGCCAGGCCAGCGACCCGGAAAGCGAGCAGGAAGTGGACAAGGTGGTACTCAAGGCCACGCTGTACGGGCGCACCGCCGAAAACGACGCGTTCAAGGCACGCTGGCAGATCGAACAGGAAACCACCTGCCCCGGCCTGGACCTGGACGTGGACTTCTATAACGACGTAAGCGATGTCGGTGACCTGAACAAGGACGGCGTCGCTGAAGTGACGGTTGCCAGCCACGCCTTCTGCGGCGGTGGCATCGACCCGCACGACATCGCCATCGAGATGCGCGAAGGGCAGGCCAGCTACAGTATCACCGGCCAGTCGCTGATCACCCCGGCGGGTGAAGAGCCGATCGGCGGTGAGCGTGAGGACAGCGCTTCGCTCAAGGCCGCGCCGCAGGTGCTGCGCGAGCACATGGACGCGGTCTGGCAGCAGGTGTACAAGCGGCCCTGGAGCGAGGCCAGCCCGCCAAGCGACGACGACCCTGACGACGAAGCCGAATAAGTGTTGTGCCTGCCATCAAGGTAAGCCCGCGCCTGCCGATACAGGGGGCATAGGAGAACGTCCATGCTGCCACCGATCATTCCGCTCAGTGCCGCGCCGGTGACCTCGCAACAGGACCCGGTCAAGCCGACACCCGACATCAAGCCGGTGGTGCCGACGCAGCCTGCATCCGGTGAAAGTGCCATCGACCTCAAGCACCAGCGTGACCCGCAGGAGCAGGCGCTGCTGCTGCGCGACGAGCAGCGCCGCCAGCAGCAACGCCGGCAGAAGGGCGACGACGAACGCTACAGTGCGATGCCGGGTGACGAGGTCAACGCCGACAACACCGTGCCGGTGGCGCCATTGATGGGCGAGCATGTACGCCAGGGGCTGCTGGTGGACATCGAAGTCTGACATGGGGCTGGTCAGCGCCAGCGCCTGGCTTCATCATGCAAGTCTCAGTTGATCGTCGAGCCCACCCATGAGCCAAGACAACCTCATCGATTTCGATGCCGAACGCGCCAAGCGCGTCCACGACCTCAAGGAAAAGCGCCTGAACGAGATGCGCAATGCGTTCGAGCAGGCCCTGCCGTTGAACACCGCCAAGAAAAAGAAGCCCAAGGGCAAGCCGAAGAAGCGCTGAAACTTGACGCAGGTCAACCCTGCACCCGCCTCGCGTGCCCGGCCCCGGGCACCATTGACACCGATCAATTTTCCCCGCCCCCACATTGGTTAACTTGCACCCATCGGACAACGGCAAACGAATGGGGAGGCCAGCATGTTCTTCGACAACGTGGTTATCGCCGGAGTGGTAACGGTCGGGTTGATGGTCGTCTTCTTTGCCGGTCTGGGCATTTTCATCTGGAAGGACTCGAACAAGCGCAAGCCGCGCTGACCTTCCGGGTACACGAGCACGCAAGGCATTTAGGGCGACTTCGGTCGCCCATTTTTTTGCCTGCAATTTTGGTGTTGCCTGTACCGGCCCTTTCGCAGCACAAGGCTGCTCCTACACAGTATCTGTAGGAGCAGCCTTGTGCTGCGAAAGGGCCGGGACAGGACCATCTGCACCTCCTATAAAGATGATTAGCTAGCTAATTAATCGTTTCCGCTTTATCCTTTCCCCAATTGTCTATCTTTCTACAAGACCATCCCCGCAAGGTCCGTCTCGTGCCCATCACCCTCCAGGCCCTGTTCGCCCCCAGCAGCCTCGCCCTCAAGTTCACCATCAAGACCCTGCTCGGTGGCGGCCTGGCGCTGTGGCTGGCGATGCGCTGGGGGCTGGAGCAACCGTCCTGGGCACTGATGACCGCTTTCATCGTCGCCCAGCCGTTGTCGGGCATGGTGGTGCAGAAGGGCCTGGCGCGGTTGGCCGGTACCTTGGTCGGCACGTTTGCGTCGGAGCTGTTCATCGGCCTGTTTGCCCAGACCCCATGGCTGTTCCTGCTCACCTTGGCCCTGTGGCTGGCCCTGTGCACCGCCGCCTCCACCCAACTGCGCAGCGCCTGGGCCTATGCCTTCGTGCTGGCAGGCTACACCGCGGCGATCATTGCCCTGCCGGCCATCGACCACCCGTTGCAGGTGTTCGACCAGGCCGTGGCGCGCTGCACCGAGATCTGCCTGGGCATCTTCTGTGCCACCGCCAGCAGTGCCTTGCTCTGGCCCATGCGGGTAGAGCAGCAACTGGGCGGGCAAGCCCGCCAGGCCTGGCAAAACGGCCTGCAGGCCGCCAGTGCCATGCTGGGCGGCGAAGACGAGGCGCGCAAAGGCCTGCTGGAAAGCCTGGGGCGCATCGTTGCCATCGACAGCCAACGCGAACACGCCTGGTTCGAAGGCAACCGCGGGCGCCAGCGCGCTCGTGCCATTCGTGGCCTGAGCCAGAAACTGATGGTGCTGTTGCGCATTTCCCGTTCGGTGCGCCGGCAGTGGCGGCAACTTGATGAGCGCGAGGCCGAACGCCTGGCACACTGGCTGGAGGAAGTGCGTGCACTGCTGGGCAAGCCCGACCAGCCGAACCTGTTGTTGCTGCGCCAGCGCATCTGGGATGCTGCCCACGATGAACAGATCAGCCCGGCGGAGCACTTCTGCCTGGCGCGCATCGCGCTGCTGCTGGATTACGCCATGGCTGCCAGCCAGGCGCTGGACGATGTGGAGGCGGGCAGGGCGCCCAAAGATGTGTCCCAAGGCCTGGCCGCGCACCGCGACTGGTCGCTGGCTTTGCTGTTCGGCTCACGCAGTGCGCTGGCCTTTCTGGTAATGAGTGGCTTCTGGCTGGCCACCGCATGGCCTTCGGCACCAGGTGGCCTGGTGCTGACCTGCGTGGTCTGCAGCCTGTTCGCCAGCCGCGAGAACGGCGCGCAGATCGGCCTGAGCTTCCTGCGTGGGATTTTCCTGGCGATACCTGCGGCGTTTCTGGTCGGGCAGATTCTGCTGCCGCAATGGAGCAGCTTCGCCATGCTCTGCCTGGGCATGGGCGTGCCGCTGTTTCTTGGTGCGCTGGGCATGGCTCACCCGCGGACCGGGGCCACGGCCACCTCCTATTGCCTGCATTTCATCGTGCTGGTGTCGCCGCTCAACGCCATGCAGTTCGGCGTGGCCACCATGCTCAACAGTGCCTTGGCCATGCTCGTGGGTGTGTCGGCAGCGGTGATGGCCTTCCGTTTGTTGGTGTTTCGCCACCCGGCCTGGTTGGGCCGGCGCCTGCGTGCGGCGACTCAGAACGACCTGGTGCGCCTGACCCGGCGCGACCTGCGCGGGGCCGACAGCTGGTTTGGCGGGCGCATGGCCGACCGCCTGATGCAACTGGCGCGGCATGCCGGCGAACTGCCCGAGAGCGAACGCAAGCGCTGGGACGACGGCCTGCACGGCCTGGATATCGGCGACGAACTGGTGCACCTGCGCATGTGCCTGGCGGTTGCCCAAGCCCCGTTGGGGCGGGCCGAGCGCGAATACCTGCAGCAGGTAGAAGCCGTGCTGGCCAAGGGGCCGGCGCCCGGGCGAGGTCAGCGCCTGGATGCTGCCAGCGAACAGTTCATTGGCGCCTTGCGCCGTCTACCCTCAAGCGATCCGCTGCGGTTGGCCGAAGGGGCGGTGCTGCAACTGCAGAAGAGCTGGGGCAAGTGGTGCCACTGGCAGGAGGAAGCCCATGGGGTTGCGTGAGTGGGAAGTGGGCGGCGTGCTGTTCAGCCCTTTCCTTGTTTATGTGTTGCTGGCGCTGGTGCTTACCGGGTTGTTGCGTCTGCTGGTGCAGGCCACGCCGTTGGGGCGCTGGATCTGGCATGAAGCGCTGTTCGACGCGGCGTTGTTCGTTTGTGTGTTGTTCCTGGTGGTGCGACTGCTGGGAGCTTTATAAAGGAGTGTTTCGATGCGTGCGGCCGTACGTACCCTGGTCACCTTGTGTGTGGTGGCCCTTGCCGTGTTCGCCGGCTATCAGCTGTGGCAGTACTACATGCTCACCCCCTGGACCCGCGATGCCCGTGTGCGCGCCGATGTGGTGGTGATCGCCCCTGATGTGTCCGGCTGGGTGCGCGAGCTGAAGGCCCGTGACAACCAGCAGGTCAAGGCCGGCGACCTGCTGATGAGCATCGACCGCGAACGCTTCCAGGCGGCCTTCGACCAGGCCAGCGCGGTAACCGAGACCCGCACCCAGCAACTGCGCCTGCGCGAGCGTGAAGCGGCCCGGCGTACCGCCCTGGGGCCGGAGGCGATCAGTGCCGAATTGCGGGAAAACGCCCAGATCAATGCGGCCATCGCCCGTGGTGAGCTGCATGAGGCCGAGGCACAGTTGCAGGTTGCCAGAATCAACCTGGCGCGCAGTGAAGTGCGGGCACCGCGCAGCGGGCATATCACCAACCTGCGCCTGGCCGAGGGTAACTATGTGAACACCGGGGAATCGGTGATGGCCCTGGTGGACGATTCAACCTTCTATATCCAGGCCTACTTCGAGGAAACCAAGCTGCCGCGCATTCGTGTGGGGGATGCGGTGAAGGTCTGGCTGATGGGCGCAGGCGAGCCGATGCAAGGGCATGTGGAAAGCATCAGCCGTGGTATCACCGACCGCAACAGCAACCCCGACAGCCAGTTGCTGCCGGAGGTTGAACCGACCTTCAACTGGGTGCGCCTGGCGCAGCGGATACCGGTGAGGATCCGCCTCGACCAGGTGCCGGAGGGCGTGACCCTGAGTGCGGGGATGACGGCCAGTGTGCAGGTGCATGAGGAGCAGAATCGGCCGTGAGGGCCAAGGGGGCTGCTGAGCAGCCCATCGCGACACAAGGCCGCTCCTACAGGCGATCGCGTATTCCCCGTGCGATTGCGTATTCTTGTAGGAGCGGCCTTGCGTCGCGATGGGCCGCAAAGCGGCCCCAAATTCTCGATTTCAGAGGAACATCCCGCCTGAAACCTCCAGCCGTTGCCCGTTGATCCAGCCATTGCCATCTTCCAGCAACAGCGCAATCGCTGCTCCGATATCATCCGGCAGGCCCACGCGCCCCAGCGCCGTGTTGCCGGCAATGTATTCATTCACCTGGCGGTTGTCCCGCACCACGCCGCCGCCAAAGTCCGTCTCGATCGCCCCCGGCGCCAGAATGTTCACGCGAATACCACGCGCGCCCAGTTCCTTGGCCTGGTAGCGGGTCAGCACCTCCATCGCCCCCTTCATCGCGGCATAGGCGGCATACCCCGGCAGCGCAAAGCGCGCCAGGCCAGTGGAAATGTTGACGATGCGACCATTGTCGACCAGCAGCGGCAGCAGGCGCTGGGTGAGGAAGAACGGTCCTTTCAGCTGGATGTTCAGCAACTGGTCGAACTGCGCCTCGCTGGTTTCGGTGTATGGCACGTTCAAGCCGATCCCGGCATTGTTCACCAGAAAATCGAAACGCTCGCGACCGAAGTGTTGCTGCAAGGTTGCCCCCAGGCGTTCGGCGAAGCCGGCAAAGCTGGCGCTGTCGCTGACGTCCAGTTGCAACATGGCGGCCTTGACCCCGGCCTGCTCCAGCCGCACGGCCACGGCCTGGGCTTCCTCGGCCTTGCTGTGGTAAGTGCCGATGACATCGATGCCGCGTGCGGCCAGGTGTTCGGCGGTGTTGCGGCCCAGGCCGCGGCTGGCGCCAGTGATCAGGGCAATCTTGCGGGTCATGGTGAAAACCTCATGGTGGGCTGATGTGCACAGGTTATTGGTCGGTGTTGTGCTGTTAAATCCGGCAAATATGGAAATACTGTTCGGTAAAACCGGATAGACGAGGTTCAAGTGAACAAGCTGGAGTTGTTGCGCACCTTTGTACGGGTGAGCGAGGTCAGCAGTTTCACCCTGGCTGCCGAGAGCCTGGGGCTGCCCCGTTCGACCGTGTCGGAGCAGGTCAGGGCGCTGGAGCGTTTGCTGGGTACGCAGCTGTTCAACCGCACCACCCGCCGGGTGCAGGCAACCCAGGATGGCGCCTTGCTGTACGAGCGCAGCAAGGACCTGCTGTCGGGCATGGACGAGATCGAGAGCCTGTTCTGCGCCGACAATGCCGAGCTGGCCGGGCGCCTGCGGGTCGACCTGCCGACCATGATGGCCCGTCGGGTCATCATCCCGGCGCTGCCGCAGTTTCTACAGCGCTTCCCGCGCCTGGAGGTGGAGCTCAGTTGCACCGACCGCCAGGTCGACCTGCTGCGTGAAGGCTTCGATTGTGTGATGCGCATTGGTGCCCTGCATGACCTGGATGTGGTGGCGCGCCCGGTCGGGCAACTGAGCATGCGCAACTGTGCCAGCCCTGCCTACCTGGCCCGCCATGGCGTGCCGCGCACGCTGCAGGACCTGGCCGAGCACCACCTGGTGCACTACGTGCGCACCCTTGGGGGGCGCAGTGCCGGTTTCGAATACCTGCAGGACGGTGAACTGCACTTCCAGGCCATGGCCGGAGTGGTCACGGTCAACAATGCCGAGGCCTACTCGGCGGCCTGCCTGGCCGGGCTGGGGCTGATCCAGGTGCCGGCGGTGGGCGTGGCCGAGCACCTGCAGCGCGGTGAGCTGGTTACGGTACTGGAAGGCTGGCAGGCCCCGGCCATGCCTGTGTCACTGCTGTATGCCCGGCAACGGCACGTGCCACGCCGGGTGCAGGCCTTCATGCAGTGGCTGGGCGAGGTACTGCATTCGCAGGTTGACGGTGGCCGCTGATTGATGAAAAGCGTGGCGCCTGTGCGACGGCCTGCGTTAGGCTGCCAGTCACGAGTTGCCCGGCAGAGGCAACCACCCCCGCCTGGCGTGCGTATCTTCCGATTTCATTGCGAGGTTACGTCATGGCCATCACTTCCCAGGACATCTGCAACGCTGCCGACCAGCTCAAGGGCTTCGTCGGTTTTCATGGCAAGCGCGGTGTGCACATCGTGCGTTTTTCCGAAGATTCGTTCGGCATGGACGTGGCCGACGCCAGCATCACGCCCTGCAGCGAGTTTGTCTGGCGGCCCGAGCAAGGGCAGCGCATGGCCCTGTGCCGCGAACGGCTGGCGCTGTTGCTGGAGCAGCATGTGGATGACCGTTTGAACATCGGTGAACCGCTGCGCACCTACCTGCGCCGGCGTGACCTGCCGGAAATCGTGGCTGAGCGCAGCTTGCAGCGGGATTCCGCTCTGTAATAGCGGAGTAACTGCCTAGCT
The DNA here is from genome assembly GCF_043658375.1 of Pseudomonas sp. PsB. Taxonomy (NCBI): domain Bacteria; kingdom Pseudomonadati; phylum Pseudomonadota; class Gammaproteobacteria; order Pseudomonadales; family Pseudomonadaceae; genus Pseudomonas; species Pseudomonas sp. PsB. The sequence continues at coordinate 46,629 of NZ_JBIGLU010000030.1, forward strand.
CGAATACCGAAAACCTGCACCATCACTGTGGGAGCGGGTTCACCCGCGAACACCGGCGAAGCCGGTGCCATATACCGAGTTGCATTTTTCGCGGGTGAACCCGCTCCCACAGGGGATGTGCAAGTATCAAACCTGCACAAGACAGTTACGTCCGCGCGCTACAGGTAGGGCGCCGACCGCTGGGATGCCTGCTGCAACAACGCCTCGAGCCCCGCACTGTCCAGCGGCTTGCTCAGGTAATAGCCCTGCACTTCATGACAGCGGTCATTCTGTAGTGCCCTGAGCTGCTGCTCGCTCTCCACCCCTTCGGCCGTCACTGTCAGCCCCATCGCTTCGCCCAGGTTGATGATGGCCTGGACCACGGCGCGGTCGCTGCCAGCGGTGTTGTTCAGCCCGCCGATGAAGCGTTTGTCGATCTTGATGCTGTCGAACGGGTAGGTGCGCAGGTAGCCCAACGACGAGTAGCCGGTGCCGAAGTCGTCCATGTTCAGGCGCACGCCCAGCTCCTTGAGCGACAGCATGGTGCCCAGCGCGCCTTCGATGTCATTGAGCATCACGTTCTCGGTAATTTCCAGCTCCAGGCGCTGGGCAGGGAAGGCGGTTTCCAACAGGATCTCGCGTACATCGGCCACCACATCGCTGCGCAGGAACTGCGCCGGTGACAGGTTCACGGAAACCAGTACATCGGCGGGCCAGTCATGGGCGGTGCGGCAGGCTTCGCGCAGCACCCAGCGGCCCAGCGCAACAATGATGTCACTCTGTTCGGCCAACGGAATGAAGGTGTCCGGCCCCAGCAACCCTTCCTGCGGGTGCTGCCAGCGCAGCAAAGCCTCGACCGCGACGATGCGCAGGTCGCTGAGGCGATAGCGCGGCTGGTAGTGCAGCTCGAATTCCTGGTTGCGCAGGGCCCGCCGCATGTCGTTCTCCAGTTGGCGGCGGTACTGGATCTGCTGGTTCATTTCGGCAGCGAAATAGCGCCAGGTGCACTTGCCGTCGGCCTTGGCCTGGTACAGGGCGATATCGGCGCAGCGGATCAGCTCGCCGGCATCGAAGCCTTGGGTACGGGTCTGGGCGACACCGATACTGGCGCCAACGTGCAGGGGCTGGTTATCGAAGATGATCGGTTGTTGCAGCAGGCTGATCAGGCGCGCACAGAAGCGGTCGATCTCGCTGCGGTTGTCCATGCCGCCGAGCACCAGGAGGAACTCGTCGCCGCCCAGGCGCGCGACCAGGTCGCCATCGCGGGTGCTGTCGCGCAGGCGTGTTGCAACCTCCTGCAGCACGGCGTCACCGGCGGCATGGCCGAGGGAGTCGTTGATCGGCTTGAAGTTGTCCAGGTCAAGCAGCAGCAAGGTCAGTGGCGGCGAATCACTGCCGCGCAACAAGGCCTGCTCGAGGTGCCGGGCGAGCTTGTTGCGGTTGGCCAGCCCGGTCAGCGGGTCGTGCAGCGACAGGTGCTGGATGCGCGCATGAGCGTCGACTTCGTCGGTGATGTCGCTGGCGGTGCCGCGAAAACCGACGGGCTTGCCGTCGTACCAGATGGCGCGGGCCGATATCCGGCAGTAGCGGTTCTGGCCATTCTGGTCGCGGTAGGTGCAGCGCAGGTTGGCCAGTTGTTGAGGGTCGACCGCGGCCAGGGCATCCAGCCACGGCGAGAGCGGCGTGGTATCGCAGGCCAGCAACTGATTGAGCGGGTGGCCGAGCCAGTCGTCCACCGGGTAGCCGGTGACATTGACGAAGCGTTGCGAAAGGTAGGTCAGGCGTTGTTGCCGATCGGTTTCCCAGATCCAGTCGGAGGCCGACTCGGCCACCGCGCGAAAACGCTGCTCGCTGGCCTCCAGGGCCTGGTTGCTCTGCTGCAGATCGGCGAGCGTGAGGTCGATCGCCCGCGAACTGCGCAAGGCATGGCGGAACAGGTACAGCATGACCAGGCCGAGTATCAGCAGGGCACCCGCCAGCGGCGGCAACACCGCGCGCAGTAACTGCTGCCCTGGCAGCGGGCTGCTCCAGGACAGGTGGTAGCCGGTATCGCCGAGGTCGATGCGCAGGTGCCCGTGCTCCCCCACATCATCGTTTTCCACGTGCATGCCGATCAGGCCGGCACCGCTGCTCAGCTGTGCCAGCTTTTCCTCGGTGAGCTGGTCGACGAACAGCATCACCGGCGCCTGGCGCACCTCGCTATCGGTGACATCCCGGTCCGGGCGCACCGCCGCGGCACTGAGCACTGCCGGCCAGCCGTTGAACAGGACGAAACGGGTGATCTGTTCACGTGGGATGGCCGCCGCCCGAGCCTGGTCGATGATTGGCTGCAGCGCTGCATCAATATAGGTATTGGCCGCTGCCTGGGTAGGCTGGCCTTTGAACAAACCGTAGGTGGTGCGAGCGTCCTCCACCACGAACACCCCTTCATAGCCGCTGGCGCTGTACAGCGACTCGCCCACGTTCTTTTCTTCGTAGGCCCATTTCCAGTCGGCCTGGCCCGCCAGGTGTTCGAAGGCAGCATCCCACACGGCATAGCTGGACAGGAACTGGCGCGAGGCGAGCAGCCGTTGCTCCAGCGCCTTGGTTGCCTGCGAGGCACTGCGCTGGCGCTCCTGATGGTCAAGAGTACCCGCGATATTGAACAGGGCGCCGAGGATGATCAGGCAGGCCAGGCCGAAAACTGCGCTGAAGCCGGCAATCAGGCGACGCACCTGGAAGCGTGGTGTGGGGCTGGCGGGTGGAAGGTTGGCGGTCCTGGCCATGCGCGAGCGGCTCCTTCAGGCAGCCTCCCGCCAGTTAGTCAGGAAGGAGGTTCAATCAGGATAGGCCAGCCTGAGCGCCGCAGCGTCTCTGTGGGCAAAATTGACCTGGTCGCGCCCGGCATGCTTGGCGGTGTACAGCGCCTTGTCCGCCTGTTCGAGCCAGTGTTCGGGTGACTCCAGGTCGGCCTCGAATGCCGAAAGGCCGATGCTCAGGCTGATGCGCAGGTGCGGCAACTGCGGGTTGCGGTAGCTGGCGACCTGCTCGCGCAGGCGCTCCATGGCCTGGCAGGCTTGGGCCTCGCTGGTGTCCGGCAGGATCACGCAGAATTCGTCACCACCGTAACGCCCGGCCTGGTCGCCTTCGCGCAGATTGCGCCGCAGCTCGGCGCCGAGCTGGCGCAGCACACAGTCGCCGACCACGTGGCCGAAGGTGTCGTTGATGGTCTTGAAGTGGTCGATGTCGATCAGGGCAATCACCGCGTGCCCCTGTTGCTGCTGGCAAGCCTGGAACTTCAGCAGCAGCAGGTCTTTCCAGGCGCCGTGGTTGAGCAGACCGGTCAGGCTGTCGGTAAGGCTCAGGGTGCTCAGCCGGCGCTTGTGGTCGGCCAGCTTGATCGCCAATTGGTAGCAGACCCAGCCCAGCGCCAGCGGGTAGAGGGTCAACATCGGCAGGCAGGCATAGACCTGCAGGGGCGTCGCGTTCAGTTGCAGGCCGGGGCCCAGCAGCAGGATGGCGACGAGCATGCCCGTCAGCTGGGCCAGCACCCCGCGAACGACCATGCGTTTGCCGCCGGCGGCGACGTTGTTCATGGTCATCATCGACAGCACGGTCACGCTGGGCAATGGATTGAAATGCATGGCGGCGGTCCAGAACCCACCCATCAGGGAGTCCAGCACCAGGTTGCGCTGTTCTGCCTGGTAGGGCATGGCCGAACGGGCGGCCCACAGGTAGGCCACATGCGGCCACACCAGGCCGTTGAACAGTACCAGCAGCCATGCCCAGGTGGGCGGTGACAGCGGCGCCATGGCGGCCATGACGCTGAACAGGCCAATCCCCAGGCCGATGACCCGCGGCAGGTAGATGCGTTTGGCGAATGAAAGTCCTTTGCCGCTGCGTTTATCCATATTGGTCATCGTTCTTCTGCTGAAGCACCGTTTATCGCATAACTCGCATGAATATTGTTGAACAGTGTTTCATCGACGAAAAATGACCTTACAAGCCAATTCACGGTTGATCCGATCACTGTGGGGTAACATGAAGGCTTTCCTGTTGCTCGGAGTGTTGCTGATGGTCCCTTTGGCCAACCCTGCCGGCGAGCCGGCGCCTCAGCGGGAAGGGCGCTTTCACAATCAGGCGTCGTTGCCACAGGATGGCGTATTGAAGAAACTGCGCATCGGGCTCAAGTACCTGTTCCTGCGCAAACCGCCGGAAACCCGGCCGGCCACACCGGTCAGCCTCCAGCCCATGACCCGCCAACAGGTGCTCGATGCGCCCGACCGCAGCCTTTGGCGCCTGGGCCATTCCACGGTATTGCTCAAGCTGCGCGGGCGCTTCTTTATTACCGACCCGGTATTCGCCGAGCGCGCCTCGCCGGTGCAGTGGGCCGGCCCACTGCGCTTCCATGCGCCGCCCCTGGCGCTGGACCAGTTGCCGCCGTTGGCTGCGGTGGTACTGTCCCACGATCACTTCGATCATCTTGACGAACAGGCGATTCGCCAACTGGCATCGCGCACCAGTGTGTTCCTGGCGCCGCTGGGCGTAGGCAACCTGCTGATGACCTGGGGCGTAGCACCGGCAAAGGTGCGGCAGCTGGACTGGTGGCAGGAAAGCGAGGTCGAGGGCGTGCGCTTTGTCGCCACCCCGGCTCAGCACTTTTCCGGGCGTGGGCTGCTGGACAGCAACCGGACCTTGTGGGCGTCGTGGGTGATCGTCGACGAGGATGTGCGGGTATTCTTCAGTGGCGATACCGGCTACTTCGATGGGTTCAAGCAGATTGGCGAGCGCTTCGGGCCGTTCGACCTGACCCTGATCGAGACCGGGGCCTACAACGTCGCCTGGCCCGATGTGCACATGCAGCCGGAGCAGAGCCTGCAGGCCCATCTGGATCTACGCGGGCGCTGGCTGTTGCCGATTCACAACGGCACCTTCGACCTGTCCATGCATGGCTGGCAGGAGCCGTTCGAGCGCATCCTGGCGTTGGCCAACCAGGCGCAGGTGCGTCTGAGCACGCCGCAGATGGGGGAGCGGGTCAGCCTTGACTCTCCGCACGCCGGGCAGAACTGGTGGCAGCCGCGGCCCGTGCGTCAGCGCGGCCAGGCGAACGAGCGCGTGGTGGCGGCACGCTGAAGTTCATTTGTTGCCGTTGTTGCGGCGCGGGGAGGGTGGCTGGTCCTCTTTCAGTAGTCGTGAGGGCGGTTTGCCGCTGTCGCTGCGCACCTGTGCATGGCTGATCAAGCCGAAGATGAAGCTGCCGCCGATGATGTTGCCCGCCAGAGTTGGCAGGGCGAACTCCAGCCAGAAGCTGCGCCAGGTTTCATCGCCGGCCCAGACCAGATAGGACACCTCGACCGAGCCGACCACGATATGGGTGAAGTCGCCCAGGGCCATCAGGTAGGTGATCATCAGGATGATCCAGATCTTGGCATGTTCCATCGATGGGATCATCCAGACCATTGTGGCGATCATCCACCCCGATACGATGCCTTTGGCGAACATCTGGCTGATATCGTTCTTCATGACCTTGCGGCCCACCTCCAGGAAGGCCACATCGGTCTTGCTGTCGAAGATCGGCAGTTCCAGCATTACCCAGGCCACCAGCAAGGTGCCGGCGAGGTTGCCAAGCAGTACAACGCCCCAAAGGCGCAGCAGGCGCCCGAAGTTGGCCAGGGTGGGGGCGGTCATTACCGGCAACACGGCGGTCAGGGTGTTTTCGGTGAACAACTGCTGACGCGCCAGTATCACTGCAAGGAAGCCTGCGCTGTAGCCGATGCTGGCGATTACCTGAGCGCTGTCCCCCTCTGGCAGGCGAGCATAGAAAAGGCCCATGGCCATGAGCGACAGCCCCATGGACAAGCCTGCGGCCAGTGCCGACCACCACAGTGCGGCGAGTGTACGTTCCAGTTCCTGGTCGCCCTGGTAACGAATGATCTCGTGCAGTACTGCCGCGCGGGGCGGCTGGCTAAGGCTGACTTCCTGCTCCTCGTCCGCCGACAGGCCCGGGGTTTTCTCGCTTTGCGCATCGCTCATGGCCGCTACGCTCCGTGGGGGTGTTTCTCTACAGATTCGCGGCGCTTTCATTAGTTGCCGGCGAGGAGACAAACGCCGGCAGAAAGTTTTTTCAGATCAAGGTGTTGACTCTGATTTCAAAGCGCGTATTATTCGCCTCCTCGCAGCGATGAACGCTTCGAGGCGAGCGGTAAGTTGTTGAGGTTGAAGGGTTTCGAAAGAAACCAGCTGTAAAAAACTTCAAAATAAACGCTTGACAGCAAATGAGGAAAGCGTAGAATGCGCGCCTCGGTTGAGATGAAAGGCTCTTAACCAAACGCTCTTTAACAAATCGAATCAAGCAATTCGTGTGGGTGCTTGTGAGTACGGACTGATA
>NZ_JBIGLU010000086.1:0-1359 GCF_043658375.1 Pseudomonas sp. PsB
GCTTTTTGCTTCTGGCCAACATCGTGGTGAGCTCGCAGCGTGCCGTTTACATTGAGGCCACTGCATCGGGCCTGTAGGAGCGGAGGCATCAGTCTGCGACGGTCTTACCAGGGGTCAATGTTCACTAGCAGGGGTTGGAGCGCTTAGCGCCCCGGTGGCATTACTCGGTTGGTCAGAGGCTCATGGCAGCCTCCGGGTTGCTGTTCGGTTTGTGTTGATAGACCTGGTCGTTCTGTAACAGGGCCCAGATAATGCGCAGATTTCGATTAGCCAGTCTGATCGCCGCTTCCTTGCGCCCAAGGCGGGATAGCCAGCGCAAGAGGCGGCGATCGTCTGGCTGATCGGAATCAGGCCTTAGCTGGCTCAAGACAGCATGTGCGCCCTGGATCATCAGGCTACGTATGTAGCCGTCACCTCGCTTGCTCATCCTGCCCAATCTGACCTTGTTTCCACTGCTGTGCTGATCGGGCACGATACCGAAGAAGGCGGAATACATTCGGCCACTGGCGAAGCGGCTGGGCTCGGTCTGTTTCGCCACGATCGCCGTGGCGATGATAGGGCCTACGCCACGAATGGTGACCAGTCGCTGTGCGACTTTATCCTCCCGGGCTGTCGCTTCGAGCCGTCTACTGAGCCCCGCAATGCGTTCACCCAGAGACAGCCAGTCCGTCAACAGTTCATCGAGCAACTCACGCAACAGGTCGGGCAAAGGTAAAGAGGCATCCTCAAGAGACCGCGGCACATGCTTACTAATCGCAGCGTCGCCCTGAGGCATGGATACGCCATGCTCAAGCAGCAAACCACGCATCTGGTTACCCAGCGCGGTATGCCGCTTGATGTTGCCGCGGCGGATACGGTGCAGTGCTTGAATAGCCAGTGCTGTGGTGCTCTTGATCGGTATCGAGGCAATACTGGTATCGCGACCAGCACGCAAAATGGCATGGGTGTCGTTACGGTCATTCTTCGCGCCGCTGCGGTGTTCGGCGACTCGTTGCGCAGGCAGGATGCGAACCGCATTACCTTTGGCCTGCAGCAGCCTTGCCCAGGCTTGTGCCCCTGGACCGCACTCCATCAAGACGGTCACTGTCGCTGGCAACCTGAGCAGGAAATCATGAAAGGCCTGACGGGATTTGATGCGATCTTCGTAGATCACCCGACCGGTAGCATCCTCGCCTGCTAACTGAAAGACCTGCTTGGCCAGGTCTACACAGATGGTTGTGCAAAGCTCCACATCAGTGGAAGACAGGGAACCTTGCTTGGAACTATGCTTTTTCATGGTCTCGCCCTCGCTGCCGTTGGCTTCTTAGAACGCCACCGTGGCACTGTGATGCCTCGGCGGGGGCGAGTCCATCGATTACA
>NZ_JBIGLU010000031.1:0-49609 GCF_043658375.1 Pseudomonas sp. PsB
CGCTTTCCTCATTTGCTGTCAAGCGTTTATTTTGAAGTTTTTTGCGAGAAACTCGTTTAGCTTCAAACACTTGACTCAACAGGGTGGCTGGCTTTGCTTCGCTACCGCGTTGGAGTGGTGCGCATTATAGGGCGGCGTTTCAGGAGGTCAACCTTTAATTTCAATAATTTAGGTTTTTTTGAAAAAGACCGCGTCAGGGCCGCCAGGTGCTCGATCTCACAGGCGCCAGAAAACTCATGGCCGGCACCTTGCCCCACACCCTCATAATTGCGCACTATATTGCTCACCCCACCCCGCTCAAGGATCGCTGCACAGAAATGAACACCCAGCCCCGCAGCCTGGCCGCTACCCTCTTCCCGATCGGCCTGCTGCTCATCGCCATGGCATCGATACAGTCCGGTGCCTCCCTGGCCAAAAGCATGTTCCCCCTCATCGGCGCCCAAGGCACCACCACCCTGCGCCTGATCTTCGCCAGCATCATCATGCTGCTGATCCTGCGCCCGTGGCGTGTGCGCATGACCCGCAACACCCTGCGCAACGTCATCATCTACGGCATGGCGCTGGGCGGCATGAACTTCCTCTTCTATATGGCCCTGCAAACGGTACCGATCGGCATCGCCGTGGCACTGGAGTTCACCGGCCCGCTGGCCGTGGCGATCTTCTCCTCGCGCCGGCCGATCGACTTCCTGTGGATTGCGCTGGCCATCGTCGGCTTGCTGCTGTTGCTGCCGGCCGGCCATGGCGGGCAGGCCCTCGACCCGGTCGGCGCAGCCTATGCCCTGGGCGCGGGCGTGTGCTGGGCACTGTACATCCTGTTCGGGCAGCGGGCCGGGGCCGAGCATGGTATCCAGAGTGCCGCACTGGGCGTTGTGGTCGCCGCGCTGTTCGTTGCCCCCATCGGTATCGCCCACGCCGGCAGCGCATTGCTCACTCCCGCCGTGATCCCCATGGCCCTGGGCGTCGCGGTGCTGTCCACCGCCCTGCCCTACAGCCTGGAAATGGTTGCCCTCACGCGCATCCCGGCACGCACCTTCGGCACCCTCATGAGCATCGAACCAGCCTTCGGCGCACTGTCCGGCCTGCTGTTCCTGGGCGAGGTCCTGACGATTACCCAGTGGCTGGCCATCCTGGCGATCATTACCGCGTCGGTTGGCACCACCCTGTCCATGCGCAAGGAACCCAGCCCGGCCGTCGCGGCAGACTGATATGAGAAATATTTTCATTTGAGACAGGATTAATGATTGTAGCGACCCGTCTCGCTCATTAAGCTGTCACAGAATCATCATCTTTACGCTATCTACTGGACCGAACACGGACGCTGGGGAAATTTCAGGAAGAACCGAAGCGATAACGACAGGGCCTGGCAGCTGATCCGCCCTGCATTTAAGGACAGGAATGAAACGTATTTTGCTCATCCTGGCCATCTTGGCTATTGCTGGATGTGCCGCCACGGCCAAGACTGAGGTCAAAAGGGGCAAGAAGGGCCTGCATATCAATTGCTCCGGCCTGTCTTCCTCGTGGGACAACTGCTACAGCAAGGCCGCAAGCTCCTGCAGCACGCGCGGCTACCGGGTCATTGCACGCTCGGGCGATAGCGATGAAGAACCCGGTGATTACTTGTTCGGCATCAACCCGGCGGGTTACACCAGCCGCAGCATGATCGTCATCTGCAAGTAGAAAAAAAGGGCAGCTCGCAAGCTGCCCTTTTCATTTGCCGCCTTACAAGGGCACGGTACGCGCCTCCAGCCAGGCCAGCGCGTCCCCCTTGAGCAACGGCGCCAGGCGCTCGCGTACCCTGGCGTGATAGCCGTTCAACCAGTCCAGCTCTTCCCTGGCCAGCAGTTCGGGCACCAGGCAGCGGGTATCGATCGGGCACAGCGTCAGGGTCTCGAAGTTCAGGAAGTCGCCGAAGGCGCTCTTGCCGGCCTCGCGGTTGACCACCAGGTTCTCGATGCGCACACCCCACTGCCCTGGGCGGTACGTGCCCGGCTCGATCGAGCTGATCATGCCCACCTGCATCGCCGTCTGCGGCGTGGGCGCCGCCTGGTAGGCAATGACCTGCGGCCCCTCGTGCACATTCATGAAGTACCCCACCCCATGCCCGGTGCCGTGGCCGTAATCCACCTGGTCAACCCAGATCGGTGCCCGGGCAATGGCATCGAGCAACGGCGACAGCACGCCTCGCGGGAAGGTGGCCCGCGACAGGGCGATCATGCCTTTGAGCACGCGCGTGCAATCCTGCTTCTGTGCAAGGCTCGGGTTGCCCACCGGCACCATGCGGGTGATGTCGGTGGTACCGCCAAGGTACTGCCCGCCCGAATCGATCAGCAGCAGACCATCGCCCTCGATGACCGCATGCGACTGCTCGGTGGCACGGTAATGCGGCATCGCGCCATTGCCATTGAAGGCGGCAATGGTCGAGAAGCTCAACGACACGAAGCCTGGGCGGCGGGCACGCGCGGCACTCAACTGCTCGTCGACCGTCAGTTCGGTAACCCGCTCCCGACCGAGGTTGGCCTCGAGCCAGGCGAAGAACTCGCACAAGGCCGCGCCGTCCTGCTCCATCACCTGGCGGATGTGCACCAGATCGTCATCACCTTTGCACGACTTGCTCAGGGTGCTGGGGTTGAGCCCCTCGACCAGTTCCACCCCGGCCGGCAGGTTATCCAGCAGGCCGCAGGTTACCCGGGCCGGGTCGACCAGCAATCGGCTGCCGGCCGGCATGGCGGCAAGGGCCTTGCCTGCTTCGGCGTAGTCGCGCGCCTCGATACCATCGGCCGCCAGCACCTGGCGTAGATGTTCGTCGAGCTTGTCCTGGCCGACGAACAGGATGGCCTGCTGCTGGCTGATCAAGGCAAAGGCGACGAACACCGGGTTATAGGACACATCGCTACCGCGCAGGTTGAACAGCCAGGCAATGTCATCCAGGGTAGCGATGAAATGCCAGTCGGCCCCCTTGGCCTGCACGCTCTGGCGCAACTGCGCCAGCTTCTCCGCACGGCTTACCGTGGCGTGCGGTGGCAAATGCTGGTAGACCGGGTTGCCTGGCAGCGCCGGGCGCCCTTCCCATACCTGGCCCAGCAGGTCCTTGTCCGTCACCAGTCGCGCCCCGCGCGCCTTCAGCCGGTCGCCAAGCTGGCGCGCCGAAGCCAGGGCCATGACCGCACCGTCTACCGCCACGCTGCCATTGGTCTCGACGTGCTCGCCCAGCCATTCCAGCGCACCAGGCTTGCCCGGCAACAGCTTCATCAGCTCGATGCCGCTGCCAGCCAGCTCGTGTTCCGCCTGTTCCCAGTAGCGGCTATCGACCCACAGCCCGGCAAAGTCAGCCGTGACCACCAGCGTGCCGACCGAGCCGTGGAAACCCGACAGCCACTGGCGCCCTTGCCAGTAACCGGGCAGGTATTCGGAAAGATGGGGGTCGGCCGAGGGTACCAGCAAGGCATCGATGCCCTCTGCGGCCATGGCCTGGCGAACCCGCGTCAGGCGCTGCGGCACGCTTTGCCCAAAGGTGGTCTGAACGTTCATGCGCTCTCCTGCGGCTACATCACGGTTTATCCAGTGTGCCGATAATGGAACAGCCGCCAAAGCCCTGCAATCGTGGCGACCGACACACGGCATGCATTGCCCGTCACGCCCTGCGCCTACCGGACATTTCCTACAGACGGGCCAGGACCACCGATCAAGTTGCGCTGAACTTCCTCAAAGCACCGGCTTCACACTCAGTACATTCATTGCACACAGGCAAATGACCATGCCCAATGCCTGCGCCCCTAAAAGCGGCGTGGTGCTGCTCGACACCCGCGCGCACACCCCCGACCACGAGCATGCCGTACACCTGAAGCTTGCTGATGGCCTGGCCCGCCTGCTGAGCTGCCCACATGTGCAACCCGGCCAGCCACCAAGCGCCACCGATGGCTACTACTACCTGCCCACCGAAACCCTGGTCGATCCCAAGCGCCATGCCGCCCTGGGCATCTGCAGCGAGCAGGACCTGTTCGGTGGCCTGGTCGCACACCCCTACATGGCGACCAAGGCGATCTCCCACCCGTTGCCAGCCGGGGCCAGTTTCCCGCCGGGCTGGACCGATGCCTTCGCCCGCCAAGCCAGCGACGCCCTGCTGCGCGGCTATACCGTGTTCAGCAAGGCTGATGCGCGCACCGCCGCACAGCTGTTGTTGGCGGACGGCCCGTTGCGGATCAAGCCGGTACTGGCCTGCGCAGGCCGTGGGCAACAGGTCATCACCGCGGTGGATGAACTGGAACCGCTGCTGGCCGGCATGGATGACCAGGACCTTGCGCTGTGGGGGCTGGTGCTCGAGGAAGACCTGAGCGAAGTGCAAACCTTCAGCGTCGGCCAGGTACGTGTCGCCGGCCTGACCTGCAGCTATCACGGTACCCAGCAACTGACCCGCGACCACCAGGGCACGGAAGTGTATGGCGGCTCCGACCTGGTAGTGGTGCGCGGTGACTACCAGGCACTGCTGCAACTGCCGCTGGACGAGCCGCTGCGCCTGGCCATCAACCAGGCGATGGCCTACGAGCAGGCCGCCGAGCAGCACTTCCCCGGCTTCATCGCCTCACGGCGCAACTACGACATCGCCCGCGGCGTCAATCCCCTGGGCCACCTGCGCAGCGGCGTACTCGAACAATCCTGGCGCCTGGGCGGAGCCAGCAGTGCCGAGCTGCTGGCCTTGCAGGCGTTCGCCGACGACCCGGCATTGCAACGGGTGCGTGCCTCCACCCATGAAGTGTTCGGCACCCCCGAACTGCCCACTGACGCCACCCTCTTTTACCAAGGAAACGACAGTGAACTCGGACAACTCAGCAAATTCGCGCGGATTCGTGAACATGACCATTCAGAGTGAAACCGTTGAACTGCAGGTCGAGGATGACAGCATCGTCGGCACCCTGGTCAGCCCCGGCAGCAAGATGCCGGGCATCCTCTTCGTCCACGGCTGGGGTGGCAGCCAGCAACGCGACCTGGCCCGCGCCCGGCATATCACCGGGCTGGGCTGCGTGTGCATGACCTTCGACCTGCGCGGCCACGAAAAAACCGAAAGCCAACGGCTGACGGTCACCCGCGAACAGAACCTGACCGACCTGCTGGTGGCCTACGACCGGCTGGTAAGCCACCCGGCCGTCGACACCAGTGCCATCGCCATCATCGGCAGCAGCTATGGCGGCTACCTGGCCACCCTGCTGACCCGCGAGCGGCCGGTCAAATGGCTGGCCCTGCGGGTACCCGCGATGTACTGGGACGACGAATGGAACCTCCCCAAGCAAACCCTCGACCGGCAACGGTTGAACGCCTACCGCCAGCGCCCGCTCGGCCCGGCGGACAACCGCGCACTGGCCGCCTGTGCCGAGTTCAGTGGCGATGTACTGCTGGTGGAGTCCGAGCAGGACGACTATGTGCCGCACAGCACCTTGATGAGCTACCGCTCGGCATTCGTCAGCGCCCATTCGCTCACCCACCGCATCGTCGACGGTGCCGACCACGCGTTGTCCAGCGAAGAGAGCCAGAAAGCCTACAGTTCGATCCTGGCGGCATGGATCAGTGAAATGGTCGTTGGCGCCCGCCTGGACCGCTACCCGCACTACGCGCCCTGGTATGCCTGAGGCTCGCCCACCTGGCAATGCAGGCCGCCATCGGCGCCGCGCACCAGGCTACGCAGGGTCTGGTAGGCAGCAAAGTTGACCCCACGCGCCTGATGCTGGCCAAGCAGTTCGAGGAAAGGTTCCCCGACGAAATAAACGGCCGCCGCTGCCCACGCCTGGCGGGACTGCCATTGCAGATACTGCAGCACCCGGCTGCCATCGTCGCTGGCCTGGATGCTGACACCCTGCAGCCCTTCGCAACGCGCGGCCAGCGCTTCGCTGCGCGCCACCAGCGCCTGGGCCAACGCCTGCTGGAACCTGCCAGGCACTTCATATTCGATCATCTGGGTAAACCACAGGGCATGGGATGTTGCCGTCATGAACGGTCTCCTGGTGACGGACGCCTACAGCGCGATGCCGAGCAGGGTAAAACCTCGAGTTATGTCAAGGTCAAGCGGTTTTCCGCACCGGGAACGCCCCGCGCCCTAACCCGATACCGCGAAGCGCCGCCGGTAATCACTCGGGGTCAGGCCGGTTATGCGCTGAAAAACCTTGCGAAACGCACCCGGGTCCTGGTAACCGACGCCCCAGGCGATCTGCTCGACATTGCGCCGGGTGAACTCCAGCAAGCGGCACGCCCGCCCCACCCTCACCTGCTGGCAGTACTCAGTTGGCCGTAGCCCCGTGGCAGCACGAAAACGCCGCAGGAAGGTGCGTTCCTCCAGCCCCGCGCACGCAGCCATGCCGGCCAGGTCGGCATCCTGCCCACCGTTGCCCTGCAACCAGTGCTGCACTTTCAGCACCGCCTCATCGCCATGGTCCAGGCGTGGATTGAACACTGCACCAGGCAGCGGCGCCGCGACCGGATCGACCGCCAGGTAGCGGGCAGTTTCCCGCGCCACCGTCGCGCCCATGAAGCGCTCCAGCAAGCGCAAGCCCAGGTCGGTCCAGGCCATCAGCCCAGCCGAGGTGACGATGTCGCCATCGTCCAGCAACGGTTGCTGGGCCTCGACCCGCACCTTGGGAAAACGCTGGGCAAGCGAATGCACGTAGTTCCAGTGAGTGCAGGCCGGGCGCCCGTCGAGCAGGCCACTGGCGGCGATGAAGAACACCCCGATGCACACCGATGCCAGCACCGTGCCGTGCCCGTGCAACTGGCATAACGACGCACGATGGCGCTCAAGCAGCTCACCGTGAGGCGCCGACTCCAGGCTCGGCGGAATGATCAGCACCCGCAGATCGGCCGCGGCGGCAGGTGGGCTCTCAGGGGCAGGCTGCAACTGCCCCGCCTCGTCTGCCTGCCAGAAGCTGATACGCACCGATGGCAACTCGACGGCCCCCAGTTCGGCGACCACCCGATTGGCCACCAGGAACAGGTCGGCCAGCCCATGCACGGCAGCACGTTGCGCGCCGGGGTACAGCAGCAGGCCGATGTCCAGGCTGGCGGGGTTGTCAGTTTTTGCCTGCATAGTGTCGTTCGCGCCAATCCTCAGGTCAGTGCACACAGCCTATAACTAACGTCATCCAACGACTACTGCCACAGGAGGCAGCATGAGCAAGCAGGCGCTGATCATCATCGACATCCAGAACGACTACTTCCCGGGCGGCAAATGGACCCTCGATGGTGCCGACCAGGCAGCCGACAATGCTGCCCGCCTGTTGGCGGCGGCGCGTCAACGGGGCGACCTGGTGGTGCATGTGCGGCATGAGTTCGACAGCGCCGATGCGCCGTTCTTCGCGCCAGGCTCGCAGGGTGCGGCGATCCATGCCAAGGTCGAGCCTCAGGCCGGTGAACCGGTGGTGCTCAAGCACAAGGTCAACGCCTTCCTCGGTACCGACCTTGAGCACACGCTGGACCGGCATGGCGTCGAGGCCCTGACCATCGTCGGCAGCATGAGCCACATGTGCGTCGACGCCGCCACCCGGGCCGCGGCCGACCTGGGTTACGACGTGACCGTGGCGCACGACGCCTGTGCCACGCTGCCACTGGAGTTCGATGGCAAGCAGGTGCCGGCGGCGCAGGTGCATGATTCGGTGATGGCGGCGTTGGCGTTTGCCTATGCCAAGGTGGTCAGGACCGATGAGTTGCTGAATAGCTGATCAGGCTTGCTCAGCACCTGTGGGAGCGGGCGTGCCCGCGAATCAGGCGACGCGGAGGATGGCACCGGCTCCGCCGGTGTTCGCGGGCATGCCCGCTCCCACAGGTGGTGCAGCCCTGCGCGCTCTTAGATCACCACATTGCGCACAAACCGCACCGCAACCGCCCCATCGTTGCGATAGGCATACCGGCAATTGCTGGGAAACACATGGAACTGCCCGACCTGCAGGCGATGCTCGGCCCCTTCGATAATCAGCGTCAGTTGCCCTTGCGCCACATAGATCTGCTCGCTCCAGCCCTCGGCATCAGCCTCGCTGGAATAGCACTCGCCCGGTGCCAGGTTCCATTCCCACAGCTCCACCTCGCGCCGCGCCACACTGCTGCCCAGCAGCACCGCCCGGCTCTGCGGGTGCTCCCCGGCCCAGGCCAACTCTTCGATGCGCCCGGGATCACGCTGGTCAGGTGCCTGGATCAGGGTACTGAAAGCCACGCCCAAGGCTTCGGCAATCAGGTCGAGGGTAGTCAGGCTGACATTCTTTTCGCCCGCCTCGATCGCCACCAGCATGCGCCGACTGACACCGGAGCGTTCCGCCAGCGCCGTCTGGCTCATGCCCGCGGCATTGCGCAGGCTGCGTACATTGAGGCTGACATGTTGCAGCACCGATGCCCGGTGCGAGGAATCTTTGTGCACTATATTGCTCACTGGTCGGTATTGCGCAGTATACTGCCCACTTTGCGGCGATTGTGCGCCGCCCCCTCCGAGTGCGCAAGACCATGAGCCAGCCCAACAGCAAACCGACCCCTGCCATTGCCTTTCGCCTGAGCAAGGCCGAACTGGTGCTGGTGTTCATCACCATGCTGTGGGGCGGCACCTTCCTGCTGGTGCACAACGTGATGACCGTCAGCGGCCCGATGTTCTTCGTCGGCCTGCGCTTCGCTGCAGCCGCGCTGTTCGTCGGGGTGGTCTCGGCGCGGGCGCTGCCGGGGCTGACCTTCACCGAACTGAAGGCCGGCATGCTGATCGGGGTGTCGATCATGCTCGGCTACGGCCTGCAGACCATGGGCCTTCAAACCATCAGCAGCAGCCAGTCGGCGTTCATCACCGCGCTGTACGTGCCGTTCGTGCCGCTGCTGCAATGGCTGGTGCTGGGCCGGCGCCCCGGCCTGATGCCCAGCATCGGTATCGGCCTGGCGTTCATCGGCCTGATGCTGCTGGCCGGCCCGGAGGGTGGCAGCCTGCACTTCAGCGAAGGCGAGCTGGTAACCCTGGTCAGCGCCGTGGCCATTGCCGGCGAAATCATCCTGATCAGCCGCTACGCGGGCCAGGTCGATGTGCGCCGGGTCACCGTGGTGCAGCTGGCGACCGCCTCGCTGCTGGCGTTCCTGATGATCGTGCCGACCCAGGAGCGCATACCCGACTTTTCCTGGCTGCTGCTGGCCAGTGCCGTGGGGCTGGGCGCCATGAGCGCGGTGATCCAGGTGGCAATGAACTGGGCGCAGAAGTCGGTCTCGCCCACCCGCGCCACCCTCATCTATGCCGGCGAACCGGTATGGGCCGGGATCGTCGGGCGCATCGCCGGTGAGCGCCTGCCGGGCGTGGCACTGCTCGGCGGCCTGCTGATCGTGATCGCGGTGGTGGTCAGCGAACTCAAGGTGCGCCGCCCGCGCGAGGTGGCCGAAGCACGGGACGTGCAGGATGAAGGCGAACGCCAGGCTGGCCTGTAAAGCCGCCAACTGCGGCTATGCTTTGTAAGAATCTGTTATAAAAAAACAGCTTGTCACAGCCTGTTTGTAGGATTCTGCGACAGCTTGCGTGTTGGTGATCAACCCCTCGGCACGTATGATTCTTTGCAAACTTCTCCAGAATAGAACGCTATGTCATTGATAGTGCTATTGCTTCTGCCGTTCGTGGGCAGTTGCCTGGCAGCCGTGCTGCCGCACAACGCACGTAACGCGGAGTCCATTCTCGCCGGGCTCGTGGCCCTGGTCGGCACTGTCCAGGTAGCACTGCTGTACCCTCAGGTTGCCCACGGCGGCGTGATTCGCGAAGAATTCCTCTGGCTGCCCAGCCTGGGGTTGAACCTGGTGCTGCGCATGGACGGCTTCGCCTGGCTGTTCTCTCTGCTGGTGCTGGGCATCGGTACGCTGGTGTCGCTGTATGCCCGCTACTACATGTCGCCACAAGACCCGGTGCCGCGCTTCTTCGCCTTCTTCCTCGCCTTCATGGGCGCCATGCTCGGCCTGGTGATCTCCGGCAACCTGATCCAGCTGGTGTTCTTCTGGGAACTCACCAGCCTGTTCTCATTCCTGCTGATCGGTTACTGGCACCATCGTGCCGACGCCCGCCGCGGCGCCTACATGGCGCTGATGGTCACGGGCGCGGGCGGCTTGTGCCTGCTGGTGGGTGCCCTGCTGCTCGGCCATGTGGTCGGCAGCTATGACCTGGACAAGGTCCTGGCTGCCGGCAACACCATCCGCCAGCATGCGCTGTACCCGGTGCTGCTGCCACTGATCCTCATCGGCGCCCTGAGCAAGAGCGCACAATTCCCCTTCCAGTTCTGGCTGCCCCATGCCATGGCAGCACCCACCCCGGTATCGGCTTACCTGCACTCGGCGACCATGGTCAAGGCCGGGGTGTTCCTGCTGGCGCGCCTGTGGCCGGTGCTGTCGGGCAGCGAGGAGTGGTTCTGGATCGTCGGCGGTGCCGGCGCCCTCACCCTGCTGCTCGGCGCCTTCGCTGCCATGTTCCAGAACGACCTCAAGGGCCTGCTGGCGTACTCGACCATCAGCCACCTGGGCCTGATTACCCTGCTGCTGGGCCTGAACAGCCCGCTGGCCGCGGTCGCGGCGGTGTTCCACATTCTCAACCACGCCACCTTCAAGGCCTCGTTGTTCATGGCCGCCGGCATCATCGACCACGAAAGCGGTACCCGTGACATCCGCCGCCTCAGCGGGCTGATACGCCTGGTGCCATACACCGCCACCCTGGCCATGGTGGCCAGCGCCTCGATGGCCGGCGTGCCGTTGATGAACGGTTTCCTGTCCAAGGAAATGTTCTTCGCCGAAACGGTGTTCATCAGCTCCACTGCCTGGGTCGAGGCCACGCTGCCGGTGATCGCCACCCTGGCCGGCACCTTCAGCGTGGCCTATGCCCTGCGTTTCACCGTCGATGTGTTCTTCGGCCCCACGGCGCAGGACCTCCCGCACACCCCGCACGAACCGCCACGCTGGATGCGTGCGCCGGTCGAACTGCTGGTGCTTACCTGCCTGGTGGTGGGCATCTTCCCTGCCCAGTCGGTCGGCCCGCTGCTGGCCGCCGCCGCCCTGCCGGTGGTGGGCGACACCCTGCCGGAATACAGCCTGGCCATCTGGCATGGCTGGAACGCGCCGCTGATCATGAGCCTGGTGGCCATGAGCGGCGGTATCGTGCTGTACCTGCTGCTGCGCAAGCAGCTGCGCCTGGGCCGCTTCCCCTACCCGCCGGTGATCGAGCGTTTCAACGGCAAGCGCCTGTTCGAACACGGCCAGGTGCAACTGATGCTGCTGGCGCGGCGCATCGAGCGCCTGCTCACCAGCCGCCGCCTGCAGTCGCAGCTGTTCATGCTGGTGCTCGCCGCCTTCCTCGCCGGCCTCACCCCCATGCTCTACAGCGGCCTGAGCTGGGGCGACCGGCCGAAGATTCCGGGCTCGGGCGTGTTCGTCGCGCTGTGGCTGATCGCCATTGCCTGCGCCATCGGCGCCGCCTACCAGGCCAAGTATCACCGTTTGGCGGCGTTGATCATGGTCAGCGTCTGCGGCCTGATGACCTGCATCACCTTCGTCTGGTTCTCCGCGCCCGACCTGGCCCTGACCCAGCTGGTAGTGGAAGTGGTCACCACCGTACTGATCCTGCTCGGCCTGCGCTGGCTGCCGCGGCGGATCGAAGGCGTATCGCCGCTGCCGGGCAGCCTGGAGCGTGCGCGCATGCGTCGCCTGCGCGACCTGCTGCTGGCGGTGCTGGTCGGTGGCGGCATGGCCGTGCTGTCCTACGCCATGCTCACCCGGCCGACGCCGAACGACATTTCCTCGTTCTACTTGAGCCGGGCCCTGCCCCAGGGCGGTGGTACCAACGTGGTCAATGTCATGCTGGTCGACTTCCGTGGTTTCGATACCCTCGGTGAAATCACCGTGCTGGTGGCCGTGGCGCTGACCGTGTTCGCCCTGCTGCGGCGCTTCCGCCCGCCGAAGGAAAGCATGCAACTGCCGGCGCAGCAGCGCCAGCTGGCACCTGACGTGGTCACCGACCTGATCAACCCACGGCATGCCACGGACACCGCCCTGGGCTTCATGATGGTGCCTGCGGTGCTGGTGCGCCTGCTGCTGCCGATCGCCCTGCTGGTGTCGATGTACCTGTTCATGCGTGGCCACAACCAGCCCGGTGGCGGCTTTGTCGCCGGCCTGGTGATGTCGGTGGCGTTCATCCTGCAGTACATGGTGGCCGGCACCCAGTGGGTCGAGGCGCAGATGAGCCTGCGCCCGCTGCGCTGGATGGGCACCGGGCTGCTGTGCGCAACCCTGACCGGCGCGGGCGCCATGCTGCTGGGCTACCCGTTCCTCACCACCCATACCGCCCACCTGCACCTGCCGTTGCTCGGCGATGTGCACGTGGCCAGCGCGCTGTTCTTCGATGTCGGCGTGTTCACCGTGGTGGTCGGCTCGACCCTGCTGATCCTCACTGCCCTGGCGCACCAGTCGGTGCGCGCCTACCGCCCGGGCAACCCGGCGAAAACCAGCCAAGCAGGAGCCGCCTGATGGAAGAAGTGATTGCAGTTGCCATCGGCGTGCTGGCCGCCTCGGGGGTGTGGCTGATCCTGCGCCCGCGAACCTACCAGGTGATCATGGGCCTGTGCCTGCTGTCGTACGGGGTCAACCTGTTCATCTTCAGCATGGGCAGCCTGTTCATCGGCAAGGAACCGATCATCAAGGACGGCGTGCCCCAGGACCTGCTGCACTACACCGACCCGCTGCCGCAGGCCCTGGTGCTCACCGCCATCGTCATCAGCTTCGCCATGACCGCGCTGTTCCTGGTGGTGTTGCTGGCCTCGCGCGGCCTGACCGGTACCGACCACGTGGATGGCCGGGAGCGTGACGAATGAGTGGCATGAGCCAATTGATCATCGCGCCCATCCTGCTGCCCCTGGTGACCGCGGCAGTGATGTTGCTGCTGGGCGAGAAACACCGGCAGATAAAAGCCCGGCTGAACCTGCTGTCGACCTTCGCCGGCCTGGCCATCGCGGTTAGCCTGCTGCTGTGGGTGCGCACCCAGGGCCAGGCGGAATCGATCGGTGTCTACCTGCCAGGCAACTGGCCGGCGCCGTTCGGCATCGTGCTGGTGGTCGACCACCTTTCGGCCCTGCTGCTGACCCTCACCGGCATCATCGGCTTCAGTGCCCTGCTGTTTGCCCGCGCCCGCTGGGACGGTGCCGGGGCCAGCTTCCACGCACTGTTCCAGATCCAGCTGATGGGCCTGTACGGCGCCTTCCTCACCGCCGACCTGTTCAACCTGTTCGTGTTCTTCGAGGTGCTGCTGGCCGCTTCCTATGGCCTGCTGCTGCATGGCTCGGGCCGCGCCCGGGTGCGTGCCGGCCTGCACTACATTGCCATCAACCTGTTCGCCTCGTCGCTGTTCCTGATCGGCGCGGCGATGCTGTATGGCGTGACCGGCACCCTGAACATGGCCGACCTGGCCCTGAAGATTCCGCTGGTGCCGGAGGCCGACCGTGGCCTGCTGCACGCCGGCGCGGCGATCCTGGCCATGGCCTTCCTGGTCAAGGCCGGCATCTGGCCGCTGAACTTCTGGCTGGTGCCGGCCTATGCCTCCGCCAGCGCGCCGGTGGCTGCGCTGTTCGCCATCATGACCAAGGTCGGCCTGTATGCCGTGCTGCGCCTGTGGACACTGCTGTTCTCCGGGCAGGCCGGGGCCTCGGCGCACTTTGGTGGTGAATGGCTGGTGTACGGTGGCCTGGTCACCCTGGCGGTGGCGGCGGTTTCGATCCTGGCCGCGCAGCGCCTGGAGCGCATGGCCGCCCTCAGCATCCTGGTTTCGGCCGGCACCCTGCTCGGCGCCGTCGGTTTTGCGCAATCGGCGCTGACCGGCGCAGCATTGTTCTACCTGGTCAACTCGACCCTGGCACTGTGCGCACTGTTCCTGCTCGCCGAACTGGTCGAGCGTTCGCGCTCGGCCAACGAAGCACCGCTGGACGACGAAGAAGACGCCATGCCGCCACCGCTGGAATCACTGCACCCGCCCAAGGGCATCAACCTCGACGATGAGCAGAAGGTGGTGATCGGCCAGATCATCCCGTGGACCATGGCCTTCCTCGGCCTCAGCTTCATCGCCTGCGCCCTGCTGATCATCGGCATGCCGCCGCTGTCGGGCTTTGTCGGCAAGCTCAACTTGATCAGCGCGCTGTTCAACCCACTGGGGCTGGGCGTACCTGCCGAGCGGCCGCTGGGCACGGCGGGCTGGGGCCTGGTGGCGTTGCTGATCCTGTCTGGCATGGCCTCGCTGATCGCCTTCGGCCGCGTCGGCATCCAGCGTTTCTGGAAGCCTGAGGAACGCCCGTCGCCGGTGCTGCGCCGTTATGAATGCCTGCCCATCGTCATCCTGCTCGGCCTGTGCATCATCCTCAGCTTCAAGGCCGAACCGCTGCTGCGCTACACCCAGGACACCGCCGCCAGCCTGCAGGCCCCCGACGCCTATATCGAAGCCGTGATGGCCGCCCGGCCGATTCCTGGCCCCACCTCGCTCGACGTACAGGTGCAGCCATGAATCGACTGTTCCCCGCACCGCTGTTATCGGTTTCGCTGTTCGGCCTGTGGCTGTTGCTGAACCTGTCGGTCAGCCCCGGCAACCTGCTGCTGGCTGCCGCGCTTGGCGTGCTGGCGCCGCTGCTGATGGCACCGCTGCGCCCGCAGCATGCCCATGTGCGACGGCCGCTGGCCATCGCACGGCTGATTGGCCGGGTCGGCATCGATGTGATCGTGTCCAACCTGCTGGTTGCCCGTGGCGTGCTGCGCGCCGGCAAGCAGCCGCCGCGCTCGGCGTTCGTGCACATCCCGCTGGCCCTGCGCGACCCGCATGGCCTGGCGGCGCTGTCGATGATTACCACGGTGGTGCCCGGCACGGTCTGGTCCGAGCTGGCGCTGGACCGCAGCGTGTTGCTGCTGCATGTGTTCGATCTGGACGATGAGGCGGCCTTCATCCAGCACTTCAAGGACACCTACGAACGCCCGCTGATGGAGATTTTCCAATGACAGGCCTGCTCGCCAACGCTGTCCTCGCCAGCCTGTTCATCTTCGCCCTGGCCATGGCCCTGGCGCTTATCCGGCTGTTCCGCGGCCCGTCCGCCCAGGACCGGGTGCTGGCGCTGGACTACCTGTACATCCTGGCCATGCTGACCATGCTGGTACTGGGAATCCGTTATGCCAGTGACACCTACTTCGAAGGTGCCCTGCTGATTGCGCTGTTCGGTTTCGTTGGCTCGTTTGCCCTGGCCAAGTTCCTGCTGCGCGGTGAGGTGATCGAATGACTGAAACCCTGCAACTCCCCTTCTGGCTGGAGCTGGTCACTGCCGCGCTGCTGCTGACCGGCAGCCTGTTCGCCCTGATCGGTGCCGTGGGCCTGTTGCGGCTGAAGGACTACTTCCAGCGCATGCACCCGCCGGCTCTGGCCTCGACCATTGGTGCCTGGTGCGTGGCACTGGCCTCGATCATCTACTTTTCCTGGCTCAAGGAAGCCCCGGTACTGCACGCTTGGCTGATTCCGATCCTGCTGTCGATCACCGTACCGGTGACCACACTGTTGCTGGCCCGGGCGGCGCTGTTCCGCAAGCGCATGGCGAAAGAGCCGGTCCCTGAAGAAGTCAGCAGCGGCCGCGATCGAGGCAACTGAAAGGTTGCCGCCTCACCCTTGGGCCAGGCGCTGCAGCTCGCGCCGGACCATGGCCGCATAAGGCGGCGGGCCGAGGCGATACAATTCCCCTGCCACCCAGTTCAACCAGGCGCCCTGCAACTCTTCGCGCCTGGCTAGCAAACGCTCGGCCTCGGCCACGGCATCCGCCTGATGCTGCCGATGGAACTCGGCACGCGTGGCGGGCGCGTCGTCACTGTGGGTCATTCACTGGCCTTGAAGGTGGTCAGCTCACCTTTGCGCCATTTGGCAACCTTGCCGGTCACCGCCTTGAGCAACTTGCCCAGGCCTTCCTGTACCTGTTGCTGAGCGGCGAACACCAGCATCACACCGTGGCCTTCACGGAACACGATGCCCTCGCCTTCGGGCACCGAGACGAAGGCATAGTCGCCCACGCCATACACGTTCAGCTTGATTTCGCGAAAGCGCATTTCCAGTTTGCCGCCTTCGCGGCTGGGCAGTACGGCGGCGCGAAAGTGGTCGCCCACCTTCAGTTCCAACCGCTGCTTGTCATCGACGACCAATGCGCTTTCGGTGTCGATTTCGGCCATGTACAGGCCTTCGGGACTCTGTTCGGTGACATAGACAAAGCGGCCCTGGAACAGCTGGGCCAATTTACCGCGCAAGTCGCCCAGGGCGAACAACGCATGGGTATCAAGAGTGCTGACTGCCAATGAAGTAATCCTCAACCGGTTACAACCCGCCCTCACCCAAGCTCGGTGAGGCACGGCCATTTCTTATCGATAGGCGAAAAGAGTAATGAAGCGATATGCGAAATGTCTGTGCACGCTGGCGATGCAGCGTGCAGGAATCTTTACTCTGGCTTGCCAGATCTGGCCTCAAATACAGGCTTTCGGCATATTCCCGATTCGGGAAGCGTAATATCTGACAGCAAAACCGCCAGAAAAGATGCGGCAGGCGATGCCAGAGCGCACGTGAGAACGGGCCCTGCAATCCATCAGCGCATTACTGGGGGAAGAATATGCACGAAAACACCGAAATTCGTCGAGAGGCAAAGTACATTTCTTACAGAGGAACGCCCTGAACGACACCCTGTTCGCTCGTCGGCAGCACTCACTGCACTCAAGCCGCCAGGCCCTTCTTCAACTGCTGCTGCCAGGCCGCCTGGCACTCCAGCGCTTCTTCACGGGTGGCGAATGGGGTACCACGGCGTTCGCCATTGACCAGCACCACCCAGCAGATGCGTTTACCCAGCGCACGCAGTATGGCGGGCACACCCGAACCAATCATCACGGCTACATCGACCCGGCTATTCATCATTCCCTCCGGAATTTAATTAGCACCCTAACGATGAAGCCATGATACGCCTGCGTACGGCGCGGAAACAGCGCATCCCGGTACAGCAGTGTTACGTGCGGGGCAACAAAACCGCGGCCGGCAAGAAACGCAAAAAGCCCCAGGGATCGCTCCGTGGGGCTTGGCACACCGCGCGGAGTTACACCTGGCGCTGGTGGCGGTCGAGCTGCTCGTGGCGCTCCTGGGCTTCGATGCAGTACTTGGTGGTCGGGCTGATCAGCAGACGCTTCAGGCCGATTGGTTCACCGCTGTCATCGCACCAGCCGAAGCTTTCGTCGGCAATACGGTCCAGGGCCATTTCCAGCTGCGGCAGCAGGCGCTGGTCGCGGTCGATGGCGTTCACCAGCCAGCTACGCTCTTCTTCGACCGAAGCCACGTCGGCAGGATCCGACGGGGTGTCCAGGCCTTCGATGGTGGCACGGCTCAGCTCGATGCGTTCATGGGTTTCGACTTTCATCGCCTGCAGCAGGCCAGCGAAGAAAGCCAGCTGGTCAGCGTTCATGTAGTCATCGGCCGACATGGCCAGCAACTGTTCCTTGGTCATCGATTTCTCTATGAAAAAATGTGCATTTGGGCGATTCAGGTGCCGCCGACGCCTTGACATCGGCAGCGGAATTCTTCAAGCGCCAACCGGCACTCTTTTACAGGGGGCGGCAGTCTAAGGCGCCGCGTCGCGTGGAGCAACTGCAATTGGGTGCGAATTTGCTTCCATTGCTCGGAATCCGCTGGTCGGTGCATGGATGGCTGGCCCTGGGAGAGGGGCCTGTGGGGCATGGGGGGATTGAGTAGGAGTCACCAATTGCTCGCCACAACATGTTCAGCGCCTGTGAGATCGAGCGCCGCCCGCGCGGCGCTTCGCAGCGCAAGGCTGCTCCTACATTTATTTCGGGCCAATTATTCCTGAGGCGAACGCGCGCGCCCCCTTGGTGTCCACCTCGATATCGTGTCGGACAAACAAGGCGGTCGCGCGCATTGGTACAGGCGTTACTGGCCCGAAACAGATGTAGGAGCAGCCTTGCGCTGCGAAGCGCCGCGTGGGCGGCGCTCGATCTCACAGGCGCCGGACCTCTCAAGGCATGCACCCAGAGGCCCAGCGCAAATCCACAACCAGAATCAACGATCCTTGAACTGCGCCTCGCGCTTGGCAATGAACGCAGCCATTCCCTCTTTCTGGTCTTCGGTAGCAAACGCCGCATGGAACACCCGCCGCTCGAAGCGCACACCCTCGCTTAGGGTGACTTCGAACGCACGGTTGACGCTCTCCTTGACCATCATGCTCACCGGAATCGACTTGCTGGCAATGGTCGCAGCCACCTTCAGCGCCTCTTCCACCAGTTCCGCCTGCGGCACGATACGCGCCACCAGGCCAGCACGCTCAGCTTCCTCAGCCCCCATCAGACGACCAGTCAGGCACAGTTCCATGGCCTTGGCCTTGCCCACCGCACGGGTCAGGCGCTGGGTGCCGCCCATGCCCGGCAGCACGCCAAGGTTGATTTCCGGCTGGCCGAACCTGGCATTGTCCGCCGCCAGGATGAAGTCACACATCATCGCCAGCTCGCAGCCGCCGCCCAGGGCAAAACCGGACACCGCGGCAATGATCGGCTTGCGCCGGTTGGCAATGCGGTCGGAATCGCTGAACAGGTCGTCAACGTAGATTTGCGGGTATTGCAGCTCGGCCATTTCCTTGATGTCGGCACCAGCGGCAAAGGCCTTGGCGGAACCGGTCAGCACCACGCAGCCGATGTTCGGATCGCGCTCGAGCTGGTCCAGGGCCTGGTTGATCTCGCCGACGATCTGCGCGTTCAGCGCGTTCAGCGCCTGCGGGCGGTTGAGGGTAATCAGGCCGACCTTGCCGTGGATGTCCAACAGGATGGTTTCGAATGCCATGCAGTCTGCTCCTTCAAAGATTGCGCGCAATGACCATGCGCTGAATGTCGCTGGTGCCTTCGTAGATCTGGCAAACCCGAACGTCGCGGTAGATCCGCTCCAGCGGGAAGTCACTCAGATAGCCATAACCGCCCAGGGTCTGCAAGGCATCCGAACAGACCTTTTCGGCCATTTCCGAGGCAAACAGCTTGGCCATCGACGCTTCCACCAGCGCCGGGCGCCCGGCATCGCGCAGCGCGGCGGCGTGCAGCACCATCTGCCGGGCCACGGCAATCTTCGTCGCCATGTCGGCCAGGCGGAAGGCCACCGCCTGGTGCTCGATCAGCGCCTTGCCGAAGCTCTGCCGCTCGTTGGCGTAGTCGCGCGCCACTTCGAACGCCGCGCGGGCCATGCCCACCGCCTGCGAGGCGATGCCGATGCGGCCGCCTTCGAGGTTGGCCAGGGCGATTTTGTAGCCCTCACCTTCGGCGCCCAGGCGGTTGGCTACCGGCACACGCACATTATCGAAAACGATCTGGCAGGTATCGGAGGCGTGCTGGCCGAGCTTGTCCTCGACCCGCGCCACATGGTAGCCCGGCGAATCGGTGGGCACGATGAAGGCACTGATGCCGCGCTTGCCGGCGTCCGGGTCGGTCACGGCAAACACGATCACCACCCCGGCGTTCTGCCCGGAGGTGATGAACTGCTTGCTGCCATTGAGCACGTAGTGGTCGCCGTCCAGACGTGCACGGGTCTTCAGGCTGCTGGCGTCGGAGCCTGCCTGCGGTTCGGTCAGGGCGAAGGCGCCGAGCATCGCACCGCTGGCCAACGGGGTGAGGAACTGCTCCTTCTGCTGCTCGCTGCCAAAACGCAGGATCGGCACACAGCCCACCGAGTTGTGCACGCTCATGATGGTCGAGCAGGCGCCGTCACCGGCGGCGATTTCCTCCAAGGCCATGGCATAGGCCACGTAGCCGGTGTCGCTGCCGCCCCACTGCTCCGGCACCAGCATGCCGAACAGGCCCAGCTCGGCCATCTCCTCGATGGCCTCCTTGGGGAAGCGGTGTTCCTTGTCCCATTGCTCGGCAAACGGCTTCAGGCGCTCCTGGGCAAAGGCGCGTACCGCGTCGGCGATCTGTTGTTGCTCGTCAGTTACCAGCATGGTTCACCTCAGTACAGGCATTCGACAGCCATGGCCGTGGCCTCGCCACCGCCGATGCAGATGGCCGCCACGCCACGGCGCAGGTTGTTCTGGCGCAGGGCCGACAGCAGGGTCACCAGGATGCGCGCGCCGGAAGCGCCGATCGGGTGGCCGAGGGCACAGGCGCCGCCATGGATATTGACCTTGTCGTGCGGCAGGTCGAGGTGCTTCATCGCCGCCAGGGTGACCACGGCGAAGGCCTCGTTGATCTCGAACAGGTCGACCTCGGCCAGGTTCCAGCCGGTGCGTTTCATCAGCTTGTCGATGGCACCGATCGGCGCGGTCGGGAACAGTGCCGGGGTGTCGGCAAAGGCGGCGTGGCCGTGGATCACCGCCAGCGGCTTGAGGCCGCGCTTGTCGGCTTCGGAGCGGCGCATCAGCACCAGCGCCGCAGCACCGTCGGAAATCGAGCTGGAGTTGGCGGCGGTCACCGTGCCGCCTTCGCGGAAGGCCGGCTTGAGCTGCGGGATCTTGTCCAGGCGCGCCTTGGGCGGTTGTTCGTCGTCCTTGATGACGCGCTTCTCCTTGCCCTCGGTAACCTCGACCGGCACGATCTCGGCAACAAAGCGACCACTCTTGATAGCGTCCTGGGCGCGGGTCAGCGAGGCGATGGCGAACTGGTCCTGGGCTTCGCGGCTGAAGGCATTGGCCTGGGCGCAGTCTTCGGCAAAGGTGCCCATCAGGCGGCCCTTGTCGTAGGCGTCTTCCAGGCCGTCCATGAACATGTGGTCGATGATCCTGCCGTGGCCCATGCGGTAGCCGCCCCGGGCTTTGTCCAGCAGGTACGGTGCGTTGGTCATGCTTTCCATGCCACCGGCCACCACCACATCGGCGGTGCCGGCCAGCAGCAGGTCATGGGCCATGATCGCCGCCTGCATGCCCGAACCGCACATCTTGTTCAGGGTGGTGCAGGTGGTGTGCTTGTCCAGCCCGGCGCCCAGCGCGGCCTGGCGTGCCGGTGCCTGGCCCTGGCCAGCCGGCAGCACGCAGCCGAACAGCACCTGCTCGACACTGGCAGCATCGATGCCGGCGCGCTCCACGGCACCACGGATGGCGGCGCTGCCCAGCTGCGGCGCGGTCAGGCTCTTGAGGTCGCCCTGCAGGCCGCCCATGGGCGTGCGCACGGCACTGACGATAACGATCGGGTCATTGGCGAGGGTCATGTTCGCTCTCCTTACTTGGCAGCCATGCGCAGTGCACCGTCGAGGCGGATCACCTCGCCGTTGAGCATGCTGTTCTCGATGATGTGGCGGGCCAGCGCGGCGTACTCCTGCGGGCGCCCCAGGCGCGGTGGGAATGGCACGCCGGCGGCCAGCGAGGCGCGTACTTCCTCGGTCATGCCGGCCATCATCGGCGTTTCGAAGATGCCCGGGGCGATGGTCATCACACGGATGCCGAAGCGCGCCAGTTCGCGGGCAGTCGGCAGGGTCAGGCTGGCGATGGCGCCCTTGGAAGCTGCGTAGGCAGCCTGGCCGATCTGGCCGTCATAGGCAGCGATGGAGGCGGTGTTGATGATCACCCCGCGCTCCCCCCCCTCATCGGCAGCCCCTTCGGCCATGGCCGCGGCGGCCAGGCGCAGCAGGTTGAAGCTGCCGATCAGGTTGACGTTGATGACCTTGGCAAAGCTGGCAAGGCCATGCGGGCCCTGCTTGCCCAGCACTTTCTCGGCACCGACGATGCCGGCGCAGTTGACCAGCCCGTGCAGGCTGCCAAAGGCGCTGACGGCCGCATCGACCGCCGCCTGGGCGGCCTGCTCGTCGCTGATGTCGGCCACCGCGAAACGGGCGTTTTCGCCCAGTTCGCGGGCCTTGGCTTCGACGGCCTGGGCATTGAGGTCGACCAGCATGACCTTGGCGCCGGCCTCGACCAGCATCTGCGCGGTGGCAGCACCCAGCCCGGAGGCAGCGCCGCTGACGATGAAGTGTTTGTTGGCTATTTGCATGATCGGTTCCTTTCAGGCGCTGGCAGGGGTGGCCTGTTGCGCTTGTTGTTTGGCGACTTCCTGGTTGCGCAGGATGAAGCGTTGCAGCTTGCCGCTCGGGGTCTTGGGCAGCTCGCTGACGAATTCGATTTCCCTTGGGTAGGCATGGGCGTACAGGCGCTGACGCACGTGCTGGCGCAAAGCTTCTTCAAGCTCGGCGCTGCCCTGGTAACCGCTGGCCAATACCACGAAGGCCTTGATCAGCTCGGTGCGCTCCGGGTCCGGTTTGCCGATCACCGCCGCTTCGATCACCGCCGGGTGCTCGATCAGTGCGCTTTCCACGTCGAACGGGCCGACCCGGTAGCCGGAGGTGGTGATCACATCGTCGCTGCGGCCGACGAAGCTGATGCTGCCGTCCTGGTTCAGCTCGACGGTGTCGCCGCTGAGGTAGTACTTGCCGACGAAGGCTTTGGTCGGCAGGCCGTGGTAGCCCGCGAACCAGCACAGCGGCGACTGCTCGCGGTCGACCGCGAGGATGCCCGGCTGGCCGGCGGGCAGTTCGTTGCCCTGCTCGTCCAGCACCACAATGCGGTGGCCGGGGATGGCAAAGCCGGCCGAGCCGAGGTGTACCGGGTGCTGCAGGCCATGGTGGTTGCACAGCACCATGCCCAGCTCGGTCTGCCCGTAGTGGTCGTGGATGGTCACGCCCAGTTCGTCGGCGAACCAGCGGATCACTTCCGGGTTGAGCGGTTCGCCGGCACTGCTGACCACCCGCAGGCGGCCCTTGATCGGTGCCGAGAAGTCATCCCCGGCGGCAATCAGCAGGCGGTACGCGGTGGGCGAGCCGGCCAGGTTGGTGATGCCCAGCTTGTCGATCACCCGTGCGCAACTTTCAACACTGAACGGGCCATCGTAGAAGGTGGTGGCATGGCCCAGTGACAGCGGGCCGGTGACCGCGTAATACAGGCCATAGGCCCAGCCCGGGTCGGCCAGGTTCCAGAAGTTGTCCTCGGGGCGCAGGTCGATGGCATCGCGCATGTAGCCCTGGAACGCGACGATGGCACGCAGCGGCACTTCCAGCGGTTTGGCCGGGCCGGTGGTGCCGGAGGTGAACATCAGCAGGAACGGGTCGTTGCCCGAGCGCATGACCGGCTCGCATTCGTCTGCGGCATTGTCCAGGCACTGCTGGAAGTCCAGCTCGCCACTGCGGGCATTGACGGTGATGATGGTCGGGCAGGCGTGCACATCGTCCAGCTTGGCGCGGTTGTGGCTGTCGGTGACGACCACGCGGGCGTGGGACTGCTCCAGGCGATGTTCGATGGCCTTGGGGCCGAACGCGGTGAACAGTGGCTGGTACACCGCCCCGAGGCGCCAGGTGGCGAGGATGGTGACCAGCAGTTCGGGGGTGCGCGGCATCAGCCCGGCGACCCGATCACCCGCACCCACGCCTTGCGCTTGGAGCACATTGGCGAAACGGGCAGCCAGTGTTTGCAACTGATCGAAGCTCAACCGCGCACTCTTGCCCTCGCGGTCTTCCCAGACCAGTGCGGTCTTGCCCTCACCGGCATGGCGGTCGCAACATTCGACACAGGCATTGAGGGCTTCGAGGTTGCCATGCAGCGCCGCAGCAGCAGCCTGGCCATGGTCGAACGCACGAGCGGCCTCGGTGTAATCGCGCATCGTCGGACTCCTGGTTTCTTGTTTTTGGAGTTGAACCATCGGTCCGACGATGTTCGCGCCGCGCTGGCGTCGCGGCAATGGCCTAAGTTGTCAAACTGGATGACCGGTTTGGCCGGTGGCCATCAGCCCGGTGCGCGCTCCAGGCTGATCACGTAGTGCTCGGTCAGTTGCAGTTGCAACTCCAGCCGATCGGCCTGCAGCTGCGCATCCAGAGCCTGTTCCTGGTTCAGATACTGTGCTTCACCCAGTTCATCGCGCCTTACCGCCAGTGCCGCCCGCTGCTCCGCAGCGAGTTGCTCAAGGTCATTGAACGGCCGGGCGAAGCGCTGTTGCAAAAAGCGCTGCCAGAATGCGCGCGTGCACAGGTTTGCGACTACATCAACGAGAACGTTCGCCCTTTCCACGGCCGCCTCTGCCGCCTGCAGCCGATGCTCGCTCAACCCTACGGCGGCGGCCCTGAGGCGCATTCTGGCAGGCTGGAACGGCAAACTGAGCCTGGTGCGCAAGCGCACCCTGTAGCGCATTGCCAACGTCGCCAGTACTGCCGGTTCGGCGAAGCCTTCAAGATTTTGCCGCTCGGCCTCGACATACTCGTCAAGGCGGTCCAGACGGTGCAAGGCGCGCCCCAACGCCAGCGACTTCGGACCATGGATCTGAACACCATCGCCTGCCGCGTCGCGCTCGGCATGCAGACGCAGCAGTCGGCTGAACAGTTCGATGGCACCGTTGTCATCCATTACCACATCGTCGGCCGCCAGTTGCACCTGGCGAGCGAATTCGGCGTCTGTCTCCATCATCGACAGGCACTTCCAGCACATGCGCAACAGATAGGCCCTGGGCCAGCTGAAGTCCGCCAGGCCTTGCAGAAGCTCCAGCAGATCGAACAGGCGGGCATTTTCGTCCCGGGTGCTCAGCCGGTCCCAAAGCTCGCCACGCCCTTGGCTGGCGGAGTCGGAACCGACCCACCAGGCGCGGCCGATCTCTTCCTCTGGGTCCTCCAGCAGCGGCTCCAAGGCATAGAGCTTGCCGTAATCGGCCATGCTCAGGCGGTTGCCATCGACCAGGATGCGCTGGCGAAACTCCAGCGGCATGGCCAGCACGCCGTCAGGCACACCCCGCAGGAAATTGTCACGCAGGTCGGCTCGTTGCAGGAAGCCACACAGCTCGAGCCCTCTGGGCCACTCGCTGAGCCCGCAGCGGCGCAAATTCAGCTCGATCAGATGAGGCAGGTGATGGAAGCGCATTTCGTACACCCCCAGCGGGCTGTTGTAGCTCAGGTCGAGGTGGCTGAGCAGCGGCAACCCGTTCAGTGCTTCGATGGCATGGGCATCCAGGCGAATGCGGTTATGCCCCAGGCGCAACCGGCGCAGGTTGGTCAGGTAGCCAAGCCCGCGCGGGCAGCGCAACAGCTGGTTGTGGCTCAGGTCCAGCTCCTGCAGGTAGGTGAATGCCCGCAGAAACTCCTCGTTCACCACCCCGATGGACGTCTCGCTCAGTACCAGGGTGGTGACGTGATAGAAATCGATAGGCGCGGGCATGACCGGCAACGAATCCGTTGGCAGATCATTCAGCACCAGGCGCAGCCCCTGGCGCCTGCCGTCACGGTCGACCACCACATCGTCACCAAGCGCCTGCCAGGCACGCCGTAATCGGTCGGCGAACAGCTGGCGTCGCGCCCGCAAAGTGTCACTCAGCGCAGCCGACACCCAACCATTGAGCGCGCGGTCCAACTGCTCAAAATCGTCCTGCAGCGCCAGGAGCGCATCGGCGACCGACACATTCTGCAGCAGCCAGCGGTCAACTTGCGTTTCCAGCGAATCGCCCAGCCCCGGGAAGAACTGCCTCAGGCCGGCCCGCAGCTGCTCCCTGGGTGTGGTGGGCGGTGATGCGCGCCCACTGAGCAGGTAGCCGACACGGCCATCGGCGAGGCGCTGCCCGGGGTTGAACCAGCGCTCTGTCGGTGCCCAGCCCAGCATGCGGGCGATTTCCTCATGGGTGCCCAGGTGCGCCATGAGCTTCTCGCGCAGGCGCTCGGCATTGGCGTTCTCGGCCAGGCCCAGACGGCCCAGCAGGCTGCGCGATTCGAGCGCGGCCAGCACGGCCTGGAAGATGCACGAGGAAGCAGGCGGCTGCATCGCGAGTTTTCGGCCCTGCCCGTCATACAAGGCAAAGACCCCTTGCTCACGCACCAGCACCCGCTGCTCGGCCGCATCGCCAACCGAACCGATGCGTTTCAACGCCACGGCATCCGCAGCAGCATTGCTCAACGCCAGGCTGAACGCATCAATGGCCTCGACATTCAGCAATGCCAGCACCAACATGCCCGTTTCGTCGCTATATGCACTCGGCAGATAAAACCCTGCCAGCGCCCTGCTCACCTTCGCCTGCGAGCACAACGACCTGGCCTGGGTGGCCAGGCTTTGCGGCAACTTTCCACCACTGACGAACAGCTGGCGAGCCTCGTGACTTGCTCGGTCAGCCAGATCGCGCGCATAGGGCTCAGGCAGCCCCAGCGCCATCAGCGGCTTGAGCAAAGGCTCCGCCGATTCGGGCAGGCGTGTCAGCCGTGCGAACAGCAGGTCGCTCGACCTTGGCCGGTCCGCCAGCACTGCGGCACGCCCTTTTACGCCGCCCGGTCGGGACTCGCACCAGGCCAGCAGCTGCAAGTCCTGATCGGAGACAGTGTCGCGTTCCAGGTTGCGGAAGAACGTGTCGATCCGGGCATCGGCATCGAATGCCCTGAGGGTTTCCCGCAAGGTGGCAGGCGTTCGCCGGTTTTCCACCAGCAGGCCGCGCAGTTCGTCCTCATCGATGCCGGCCATGCGCAAGATCCGCTGCGCCTGCTGGTTATCGAAAGGTTGATCGCGCGGCCAAAGGGTATCGAGCATTTTCGCAGGGTCGCGCCAACACTGCGGCTCATCATGCATCAGGCGCCAGCTGCGTTCGCCATTGTGCAGCACGACCGGGCCGTACGCCTCTTCGCGACCGGGGTGGCGCAGACGCCAGGGGCCATCGGGGTCAGGCCGATGAACTTCGTAGAAGACCCCGTCGGCCTTCATCCAGCGGCGCTCGCCATCGGCATAGGCCCCGTCCGCACCCAAGGTGATCGTTTCAGGGGTCGAGGCAAAGGCTGCCAGATCTCGGGACCACAAACGCCCCGCCCCATTGGCGAGCCTTACCGGCTCCAGCGCCGCGACAAACGCGCTGCGCACGAAGGTGACGCCCACCACAGTCGCGGCGGTGCCCGCCAGTATCTCGGCAACCCCCAGCATGTGCTCCAGCGCCTCGTGCTGATGGCCTCGCAACCAGTCCTGCGTGCCCTCGAAAACCTCCGAGAGGGTCTGGGCCACCAGTTGCCCGAGCAGCAAGCCGCCCACCACCGGAATGAACAGCCCAGCGAGGTTGAGCACATCGAGACCGGCGGCCTTCCACGCCTCATGCCGCTCACGCGATGCGGCTTCATCGGCATCGGCAGTTGCCACCAGCAACAGGCGGCCATCCTGCTTCACCCGGTTGGTCTGCTGTGCAGTCAGCGCCTGGAAAATGTCATGCTGTGGCACGCTGCCATCGAGTTCCAGGTCCGGCTGATCATCCTTCAGGCGGGCCTGCAGCTTGTGCATGAACCCGGCACGCTGATCCAGGCCGATCAACTGGCTGAACGCCTGGCGATAGGGTTCATGGCGCAGCTCGGCCACCAGCGCGCTGTTGATCGAGGCATGGCTGTCGAAGTGTCGCAACGCCTGTACCGGGTCGCTGGGCAGGTAGAGCACGCCGCCCTGCGTTTGCCCATGCGTGTCGCGAAGTTGAATCCACACACCATCCGCCACTGGGCAACCGAGGGCTTCGAGCAGGCCCGGGTGGCCCGTGAGGCTGGCGGATCGCCGATCCGCGGGTTTATCCACCAGGGCTTGCAATGCCTCCTTGACCGGCTCGGTGATCTCGCCTTTCAGCGCGGCAACCTCCACGGCCAGACGCAGCCCGGAGCGCTTGTCTTCACACAAGATGCGCTGTGCCGCGGCATCGAATGTGCGGTCCAGCTCCTGCTGGTACAGGCGCCCGGCATCGAGCTTGCGGCACGCCTCGACCAGTTCATCGGTGCCTCGCGAAAGTACCCGTTCCTGCCCCGGCGCGACCAACCCGGTTCCCAGGTAGAAATCGTTGCTGGCGGCAAAGTTGCGCATCAGGCGGAGCAAGCCGTTTTCACGCCGTTGCCCGTAAGTGGGAAATTGCAGCTCTGCGCCGGGCGTGGACGAGAAACGATGGGAAACCTCCAGCCACTCCAACTGCCAGAACGCTACGTCGCCCGGCAGCGGCTCGCGCAACAAACTGGCGAATTGCCGTTCGGCGAACTGCTGCGGTGACGGCAGCGCCAGGGTGATCCCGCGCAACCGGGCCTGGGTGGCATGATGGGCTTCCAGGCTTTCGCGCAAGGTGCGTATCTGGCTTTGCGTGGCCTGTTTGAGCCAGGCAGGCAACCGGTCACCGATGAAACCGTCGTGCAAGTGGCTGGAAGACGCAGAGGCGGGCTGTGGTGCGTGTGGTTCGCGGGTCATGGCAGGTCCCTGGATGGCTGTCGAAAGCCACGCATGGTGTGCAACCTGCCAGCGCTTGCGCAGAGGGAACCCCTGCGGTAGAAGCAGGGCGGCACACTGCGTGCCGCCCTTGAAGCGCCGTCACTTTGCCTCTGGCACCATGAACGCTTCGTGCGTAAGGCGCTGGGCAAGTCTGGCCAGGGCCTGCTCGCGTTCATCGCGCAGGGCGTCGCCCAGTTTCCGGTACTCGTCACTGGTCAAGGCCTCCCTTTGCTCGTACAGAGTTTCCATCCGCAGGGAGAATTGCGCTTCCAGGGTTTCGAAGTCGTCCGGATGCTCTGCTCGCAGTACCGGCAACCAGAAATCACGCTCGCTGATGAACACGATCCGTTGCTCACCCGCCTCCACCTCCAGCACTTCCTTGAAGGCCTCCTCCAGTTGCAGCGGCGACACGTTGGCCAGCCTGCCAAACTGCATATGACGAGGTTGGCCCAACAGGTCCAGGCGCTGGGCCAAGCC
Source organism: Pseudomonas sp. PsB (assembly GCF_043658375.1). Classification (NCBI taxonomy): domain Bacteria; kingdom Pseudomonadati; phylum Pseudomonadota; class Gammaproteobacteria; order Pseudomonadales; family Pseudomonadaceae; genus Pseudomonas; species Pseudomonas sp. PsB. Next base: position 28,686 of record NZ_JBIGLU010000031.1, read on the forward strand.
GCTGAGGTAGGCAAGATTGACCTCCACCTCCTCTTCATCATGATTTCCCCGGCTCCAGCGTCCATCCTGGTAGCGGGCGTCCATTTCGCGCCGGGCGATTTTCTCTACCCAGTGCACGCGAAACAGCCGCTTGGCCAACTGCAGGCGTGCCGAGCGGGTCGAGATCGGGTCACCGCCGCGGGTGGCCTGCTCGACATGCATGCGCACCTCGAGGCGGCTGAACACGATGGCAACGCTGTCCACACAGGTGATGGGCTCCGCTGCCAGGTCAAACAGCGCCATGCGCGTGGCGGTATCGGCATGGGCGACATCCAGCATTGCCCATACCCTGAATCCGAGTTCGGCCGGCGCCTTGCTGAATTCGGCCGTGCTCGTCAGTTGTCTAAGCAGCTCGAAGAAAGCCAGGCTGCCGGGCTCGGCATTCAGCGCATCCCATTTTCCTTGCTGCTCCTGCCGCGCTGCTGGGTCCAAGGTCTGCAACCATTGTTCCCGGGCCGGGGCGTTCCGTTGCGGGCGGGGCGTGTCCAGCAGGCGTTCGACGGAATAAAGGCGATCAAGATCCTGCACTGACAGCGCATTGCCCTCCAGGTGCATGGCACGGCGCAACTGCAACGGGGCCTGAAACAAGGCTGCCGGCAACTCGGCTATCTGGTTGTTGCGAAGGTCGGCGAAGACCAACAGGCCACACCACTCCAGGCCCCGGGGCAGCGCCGTCATCTGCACCCGGTTCAAACGCAGGATCCGCAGGCTGGGCAACCGCTCGAACTGTAGCCTGATGTCGCCGAGCGGGTTGTCACTCAGGTCCAGCGAACGCAAGAGCGCCAGGCCGGTCAGCACATTGGCCTGCGGCTCCGAGACACGAATACGGTTGCGCGGCATCAGCAACTGGCGCAAGGCGGTCAACCGCTCCAGCCCCGCAGGTAGCGCGCGCAGGGCATTGTCACTCATGTCCAGGCACAGCAGATCGGGGAAGCAGGCGAGGAACCCCGACGGGATGGCATCCAGACCGAGCGCCGACAGGGTCAATTCCGAAACGTGCGAGAAGTCCGTCCCGACCGGCAACACGGGCAGGCTGCCCACCGGTACGCCGACGATGCTCAGGCTGAGCATTGCATCGTTGCCGATAGCCCCGGCGGCGCGGTCGCTGCGCATCTGCCAGGCACGCCGCAACGAATCTGCGACGCGTCGGCGTGCACGGCTGGCGCTGCCCGCTACCTCTTCAACCCAGGCCAGCAAGCTGTCATCCAGGCGGCGGTATTCCTGCTCGACGCGCAGCAGGTTCTCGAACAGGCCCCCGCGCATGTCCAACAGGCTCTGGACATAGCGATCGACGCCGGCATCCCCGATACCGGGATACAACGCGCGCACCCGCTGCCGCACCACGCGCTCCGGCGAGCCGATGCACGACTGGCAGCCGCCTAATGGATAGCCCGCTCGGCCATCGGCCAAACGCTGCATGGGCGATGCCATGGGCCTTGCCTCCCGCCAACCGAGCAGGCGCAGCAGGGCCTGCCGGTCACCGGGTAGCCAGGCCTGCATCTGCTCGCGGATTCTGGTCGGCGCATCGGCGCCATTCCAACCCTGTCGCACCCGGTATTCCACGGGCAGGCAAGCGGCCAGCACCTCGAACAGCCCCTCGGGGGCGGCGACCTCGCGCTCATCCGGCAAGCCTCTGTCGTTGTAGAGCTGGAAGTGCCCCTCCCGCCTGACCAGCACCACGGCCTGCTCAAGGTCGGTCTCGGCGAACAGCCGCTCCATCGCTGCCCCGGCATACGGGTCACGGCGCAATACCAGGTTGAACCCGGCAGCGCCGGGGCCATGCCGACGCAGCAGGGCAAAGACCAGCGCCACCACTTCCGGCCGATAACTGCCCTGCAGGTACAACGCTTCGCGCATGCGGGTCAGGCGCGCCAGCTGCAGGGCCACCCGCGCCTGTTCAGCCAACGCCAGCGGCAGGCGAGACTCTGCCTGCATGCGCAAGCGCACAGCCTCGGTGGCCTGCTCGAGCACATCGAGGGCATAGGCGTCTGGCAGCGTCGGGAAGTCGCGCTGGATCAAGCCCAGCAGCGGGTCGTCGGCCAGATAAAGCCTGGAGAAATGCTCGAGCATCGCCTCACGCAACTCGCTTGCCGCGTCACGGATCGACAGCACCTGTTCTTCGACGGTTTCACCCTGCAGTTGCAACCGTTCGATGCACCATTGCCACAGCTCGGTAGCGGTATCAGCCTCCCCCGCTTCCAGCCGGCTGAAAAAGGCCTGCGCGCGTGCGTCCACGGCAAAGCGCTGCAAGGTATCGCGCAGCTGCACCGGCAACCCGCGCCGTTCCACCAGCAGGCCACGCAAGTAGGCCTCGTCGACATCCGCGACCTTCAGCACCTGTTCCACCCGCACGGCGTCCATCGCGGTCGCCGCCGGCCAAAGCCGCCCGAGCAACAGTGCGGCGCCCTGCCATTCCAGTGGCCGCTCGTAAGCCAGCCGCCAGCCACGCGCAGAGCAACGTTCCAGCACCGGCCCGAACGCCGTGTCACCTTCGGCATGCAGCAAGCGCCAAGCGCCATTGGCGGTTTGCCTTACCCGATACAAGGCACCATTCGACCGCCACCAATGGCGCTCACCCTCGGCGAGCAAGCCGTTGTCGAGCTCCGTCAGCTGAACGGGTGGAGTAGTGTCCTGGTAAGGCGCCAGCTCATTGCGCCACAGCCGTTGCCGGCCATCTTCGGTGATGACCGGCTCCAGGGTTTCGACGAATGCGCTGCGGGCCAGGTGGGCACCGACAACCACCGCACCGGTGGTTGCCACGCTGAAGGCCACCTGAAGCATATGCATCAAGGCCTCATGCTGATGGCCCAACTGCCAGTCGCGCACGCCCTCGAAAGTTTCGGTCAACAGTTGCCTGGCCAGGTCCGCCACCAGCAAAGCCCCGATGACCGGCACGAACAAGCCCGCCAGGTTGAGCAAGACCAGGCCAGCGCCTTTGAGCTCGTCCAGGCGCTGCTCCGCAGCCGCGTCATCGGCCTGGGCGGTGGGCACCGCAAGGAAACGTGCATCGGCTTTGATTCGCTGCATGTGCCAGGCGGCCATCGACGCAAAACCGTCCCCCGCTTCCAACACCCTGCGGGGTTCCAGGTCAGGTTGTGCATCCTGCAAGCGGGTGGCCAGGGCCTGCTCGCAAGTGGCGCGATCATTCAAGGCAATGCGCCGCACAAATGCCTGTCGATAGGCCTGGTTGCCCATCGCCGTGGCCAGGACGCGGTTCGCCTCATCCCAATTGGTGAACGCGCGCAGGGGTTGCGCCTGATCGTCAGGGGTATACAGGATCACTCTTTTCAAGCGCCCAGGCACCCCGAAGGGAAACGTGGACTGGTGGCGGGGCTGCTCGATCAACTCAACGGCCAGCGCGCCATCCACCCGGCAGCCAAGGACCTGCAGTGCACCGATCTCCAGCTGCACCGGCCCCTTGATCACGGCGGGTTCAACCTTGCACGCGATACGCAGCACCAGCAGGTCTTCCGGATCCAGCTGCTGCTTGATGGCCGCAATCTCGACCGCCACGGCCAGTTCCAGGCGCCGGTCGGTAGTCAGGGCTTTTTCAAAGTCAGGGGTCAATACCTGCGCCAAGTGCCGCTGGTAGGCGCTGCCGACATCCACCTGGCGGCACAGGCTGACAATCCGCTCGATGTCTTCGCTCACCACCTGCTCGTCCTGATGGGCCCCCGGAAGGGTCAAGGCGGTGCCGAGGAAGAAGGACTCGCTGGCCTTGAAGTTCTGCAACAGCTTTTGCAAGGCCGGCATGCGCACGAAGTACGGTTGATAATCAGGGATCAAGCCGGTTCTCACATCCAGCCGTGCGCGTGTTTCGCGCCACACCAGTTTGTCCAGGTCGACCTGCAGCTTCAGCTGGCTGTCCTGGCGCAAGGCAGGCTCGAACAGTTGCTTGGCAAAACGGTCCAGAGGCTGCAGGCGGTCGGCGAACCCTGCCATCTGCCGCTGGCTCGCCAGATAGGCGTTGAAACGCAATTGCAGCCTGGCAAGCTGCTTGGGCTTGGCCGCCTTCAGCCAGGCCGGCAAGCTTTGCGCGATGAAATCTTCGGCGGGGTGAAGCAACTTGGGGTGCAAGGCAGGTTGAGACATCGTCGATTTCCTGGTCAGTGATCGACTTGTCACGATGCTTGTCAGCGGCGCCAGCCGGCAGCGGGAAGGCGTGGTTCCCTAGCCGCCACTGCCGCGCTTGAGGATCAGCGCACGGTAATGCCCAGGGTTGCAGCCGAACCACTTGCGAAATGCCTTGTAGAACGAACTGCTGTCGGCAAAGCCCAGGCGCTCGGCGATTTCGCCCATGGCCGCGTCTTCCTGGCTCAGCCAGGCAATTGCAAGCTCACGACGCACGCTGTCCTTCAACCCTTGGTAGTTCTGCCCCTCTTCGGCCAACCGCCGGCGCAGGGTAGAAGGCGACAGGCACAACTGGCGCGCCAGGCTGTCGCCATCGGGCCACTGCCCCGGGTCCAGGCGCAGCAGGTCGGTGCGAATGCGCCGCCCGAGGCTGGCCGGGTCACGGTACTTGACCAGGATGTTGCCCGGCGCCTCGGCCAGAAAGCGCTGCAGTTCTTCTTCGCTGCGCCGCAGCGGCAGCTCGAGGCATTCGGCAGCGATGATCATGCGCGTGCGCGGGCGCTCGAACTGCAGGTTTTCCGAAAACATCACCCGGTAGTCATCGCAGAACGGCGGCTCGGCACAGCGCAGATCGATGGCCAGGATCGGGATACGCCGCCCGGCCAACCAGCAGGTCACACCGTGCACGATCATCCAGAAGGTGAAATAGGTGAAAGCGCGGCGCGGTGTGTCACGCGGTTCGTTGATGACGATTTCGGCCAGGCCTTGCTGGCGCACCAGGCTTGGCTGCAGGTCTTCAAGCATCAGTGACAGGAACGCCAGCGCGGTTTCCAGGCCGGCGCCCAGGGTTGGCTGGCCCATGCTGGCACGGCACATGAACGCCAGGCTGCCGCTGCGCAGACCGCGCGGGTCCATGGCGAAGAACTCATCGTTGCAGCGCCGCGCCAGCAGACGCCAGAGCCGGGCATAGGACTCGGCACTGACCCGTGCCGCTGGCAGGTGCAGCTGTTCGACGGCGATACCCGCCCGGGCCAGCAAGCCGGTATCGGGCTCGCCGGCGGGGCATGTCTGCAACAGCGCTTCGCGCACCAGCTGCATGGAAATGGTGTCTTTCTCGCTCATCGACGGTCCTGTCGGCTCAATGCCGGCCATCTTAGGCCGCCCCGTTGAAAACAGCCATCACAGCCCCGCCGCCAGGCCGAGGAACGCCTGGATCAGGCGCAGCTCACGGCGGCGCTCCAGGCAGCCGATCAGGTGCTGGTTGACCAGGCCGTCACCGGCCAGCGGGCGTGCCACTACCCGCGGGTCATTGGCGACTTCGGTGGACGACACCACGCCAATGCCCAGCTCCGAGGCCACCGCTTCGGTCACCGCCTCGCGGCTGTCCAGCTCCAGCAGCACCCGAGGTTGCACGGCGGCCTTGCTGCAGGCCTTGTCGAAGGTGCGCCGGGTGGTGGAGCTGGGTTCGCGCAACACCATGATCTGCTGGTGCAGCTCAGCCAGCGGCAAATCACCCTCGCCGCTGGCCCAGGCATGCCCCGCCGGTAGCAAGGCGCACAACCGCGACTCGCACAGGTTTTGCAAATGCAGGCCTTTGCGCGGCTCGATCTCGGTCAGCACGGCCACGTCGGCATGTTCGCTGAGCAATGCCGCCAGGGTTTCCTGGGCATTGCCCAGGCGCAGGTTGACGGTAATGCCCGGGTAGCGCTCGCGCAGCAGCGCCAGCATCGGCATGACCCGGTGCGGGCCATCGGCCGCCACCTCCAGGCGCCCGGTCAGCAATTGCCGGTTGGCCTCGAGCATGGCCTGCGCCTCTTCGGCCAGGCCGAACATGCCGCGGGTGATGGCCGCCAGGCGGGTGCCCTCTTCGGTCAACTCCACCCGCCGCGCAGTACGCCGCAGCAAGGTGATCTGGTAGTGCTCCTCCAGCGCCTTCACGTGCCCGGTCACCGCCGGCTGGCTGATGAACAGGCGGGCGGCGGCACGGGTAAAGCTGCCCTCACGGGCCACGGCATCGAAGGCACGCAACTGGAACAGGTTCATATTTATCAGCCTGACTTATAGCTCGGATAACAACAAACAATTTGATTGATGACAGCGCCAATTGCAACCTAGGCCCCGTAGTTTCAGCCCACCGCTTGTGAGGAATAACGGAATGAGCAACGCCCCGATTCTGCTGACCCCCGGTCCCCTGACCACATCAATCCGCACCCGCCAAGCCATGCTGGTGGACTGGGGCTCCTGGGACCGCGACTTCAACCAACTGACTGCCAGTGTCTGCGAGCAACTGCTGGCCATCATCGACGGCAGCGCCAGCCACCACTGCGTACCCCTGCAAGGCAGCGGCACCTTTGCCGTGGAAGCGGCCATCGGCACCCTGGTGCCGCGTGACGGCAAGGTCCTGGTGCTGATCAATGGCGCCTATGGCCAGCGCCTGGCGAAGATCTGCAAAGTGCTGGGCCGTGCCTACAGCACCTTCGAAACCGCCGAAGACCAGCCGACCACCGCCGCCGACGTCGACCGCCTGCTGGCCGCCGACCCAACCATCACCCACGTCGCGCTGATCCACTGCGAAACCAGCACCGGCATCCTCAACCCGCTGCCCGAGATCGCCCGGGTGATCAAAGGCCACGGCAAGCGACTGATCATCGACGCCATGAGCTCGTTCGGCGCACTGCCGATCGATGCCCGCGCCATCCCCTTCGAGGCGCTGATCGCCGCCTCCGGCAAATGCCTGGAAGGGGTACCTGGCATGGGCTTCGTGTTCGCCGAGAAAACCGCCCTGGCCGCTGCCGAAGGCAACGCCCACTCGCTGGCCATGGACCTGCACGACCAGCACACCTACATGGCCAAGACCGGCCAGTGGCGCTTCACCCCGCCGACCCACGTGGTCGCTGCCCTGCACGAAGCGCTGCAGCAATACAACGAGGAAGGTGGCCTGCCAGCGCGCCACCAGCGCTACGCCGACAACTGCAAGACCTTGCTCGACGGCATGGCCGCCATCGGCCTGCGCAGCTTCCTGCCTGCCGAGATCCAGGCGCCGATCATCGTCACCTTCCACGCACCGAACGATCCCCGCTACCAGTTCAAGGACTTCTACGAGCGGGTCAAGGCCAAGGGTTTCATCCTCTACCCGGGCAAGCTGACCCAGGTGGAAACCTTCCGTGTCGGCTGCATCGGCGTGGTCGGAGCGGACGGCATGCAGGCCGCCGTGAATGCCGTGGCCGAGGTGCTGCGGGAAATGGAAGTGCTGGACATCTGACCCTTTGCCCACCAATTTCAGGAACAAGCGCACATGAACTACAGCAACCCTACCCAGCTGCAAGCCGCCATCCTCGACTGGGCCGGCACCGTGGTCGACTTCGGCTCCTTCGCCCCGACCCAGATCTTTGTCGAAGCCTTTGCCGAATTCGATGTGCAGGTGTCCATCGAAGAAGCCCGCGGCCCGATGGGCATGGGCAAGTGGGACCACATCCGTACCCTGTGCGATGTGCCGGAAATTGCCGAGCGCTACCGCAAGGTGTTCGGCCGTACCCCGACCGACGATGATGTCACCGCCATCTACAACCGCTTCATGCCGCTGCAGATCGAGAAGATCGCCGTGCACTCGGCGCTGATCCCCGGCGCCCTGGACACTCTCACCGGGCTGCGCCAGGACGGCCTGAAGATCGGCTCTTGCTCGGGCTACCCGAAGGTGGTGATGGACAAGGTGGTGGAGCTGGCCGCGCAGAACGGCTACGTGGCCGACCATGTGGTGGCTACCGACGAAACCCCGAACGGCCGCCCATGGCCGGCCCAGGCCCTGGCCAACGTGATCGCGCTGGGTATCGACGATGTGGCGGCGTGCGTGAAGGTCGACGATACCGTGCCGGGCATTCTCGAAGGCCGCCGTGCCGGCATGTGGACCGTGGCCCTGGTGTGCTCGGGCAATGCCCTGGGGCTGACCTGGGAAGGCTACCGCGCGCTGAGCGCCGAGAAGCTGGAAAGCGAGCGCCAGCGCATCCACGCCCTGTTCGCCGGTTCCCGCCCGCACTACCTGATCGACACCATCAACGAACTGCCCGAAGTGATCGCCGACATCAACCGGCGCCTGGCCAAGGGTGAGATGCCGCAGGCATCCTGAACGTTTGCGTGATACCTGAACGTTTGCGCGATACCTGAACGTTTGCGCGATAGATGTAGGAGCGGCCTTGTGTCGCGATCGGGCTGCGCAGCAGCCCCAGGGTTTCTGCGTCAATGCGAAATTTGCTGGGGCTGCTGCGCAGCCCGATCGCGACACAAGGCCGCTCCTACAAGGATCGCCGTATCGGCAGGCCTTTCTCGAACAAGTGCTACTCCGGCAACTGCACCCGGGGTTTGGTTGCCGCGAAGATCGCCCAACTCGACACGAACAGCGCCGCGATCAATGGCCCGATCACGAAGCCATTGAGCCCGAACACCGCCAGCCCGCCCAGCGTCGACACCAGAATCAGGTAGTCCGGCATGCGCGTGTCCTTGCCCACCAGGATCGGCCGCAACAAGTTGTCCACCAGGCCGATCACCAGCACGCCGAACGCGGTCAGGATCACCCCCGACAAAATCGCACCGGTCAGCAGGAAGTACGCCGCTACCGGCGCCCACACGATCCCCGCCCCTACCGCCGGCAACAGCGACAGAAACGCCATCAATACCGCCCACACCAGCGCACTCGGGATATCCAGCACCCAGAAGATGAAACCGCCCAGCGCCCCCTGGGTAATGGCCACCAGCACGTTGCCTTTTACCGTCGCCCGCACTACACGGTTGAACTTCAGCTGCAAACGGCGCTTCTGGTGTTCGGGCAGCGGCACTGCCAGACGCACCTGGCGGGCGACCTCCGCGCCTTCGCGCAGGAAGAAGAACAACAGGTACATCATGATGCCGAAGCTGATCACGAACTCGAACGTGCCCTGCCCAAAGTTGAACGCCTGGCTGGCCAGCACCTGGCTGCCCTGGGTGGCCCACTTGCTGATCTTGTCGCGTAGCCCGTCGAGGTTGCCCATGCCCATGCTGTCCAGGCCCTGCTGGGCAAACGCCGGAAGCATGTCCTTGCCGCGCTCGACATAACCGGCAATATCCAGCTCCCCGTGCTCGATGCGCTGGTACAGGGCGGCTCCCTCCTGCACCAGCAGCGCGCTGGTGATGATCACCGGCAGGATCGCCACCAGCAGGCACACCAGCAAGGTGGCCGCCGCAGCCAGATTGCGCCTTCGGCCGAAACGCAGCAGCAGGTGGCGCTGCAGCGGGGCGAACAGGATGCCGAGTATCACCGCCCAGAAGATCGCACCGTAGTACGGCAGCAGGATCCAGATGAAGGCAATGGTCACCAGCGCCAGCAGTACTGCCAGGGCTTTGTTCTGCAGGGCGGTCTGGTTCATCGCGGGTCCTCGCATGGCTTATGCGTTATTAGTGCGCCGCACCTTGGCAAAAGTGCCGCCATTCCCTTGATGCAAATCAATACGGGCCGTATCTGCCAGCCCTAGCATCCGCGCCTTTTGCTCCGGTGCGCACATGACCACTATCGCCAAGCCCGAACTGCTGGCCCCCGCCGGCACCCTCAAGACCATGCGCTACGCCTTCGCCTATGGCGCCGACGCGGTCTACGCCGGCCAGCCACGCTACAGCTTGCGGGTGCGCAACAACGAGTTCGACCATGCCAACCTGGCCCTGGGCATCCAGGAGGCGCATGCCCTGGGCAAGCGCTTCTACGTGGTGGTCAATATTGCCCCGCACAATGCCAAGCTCAAGACCTTCCTCAAGGACCTGGCGCCGGTGATCGAGATGGCACCGGACGCGCTGATCATGTCCGACCCAGGCCTGATCATGCTGGTACGCCAGCACTTCCCGCAGATGCCGGTGCACCTGTCGGTGCAGGCCAACACGGTCAACTGGGCCAGCGTGCAGTTCTGGCAGCAACTGGGCCTGAGCCGGGTGATCCTGTCGCGCGAGCTGTCGCTCGAAGAGATCGAGGAAATCCGCCAGCAGGTGCCGGAAATGGAGCTGGAGGTGTTCGTCCACGGTGCCCTGTGCATGGCCTACTCCGGCCGTTGCCTGCTGTCGGGCTACCTCAACAAGCGCGATGCCAACCAGGGCAGCTGCACCAACGCTTGCCGCTGGAAGTACGACGCCACCCCGGCCACCGAAAACGCCACTGGCGACATCGTGCGCGAAGTGCAGCCGACGCTGGGCCTGGGTGCACCGACCGAGCAGGTATTCCTGCTGCAGGAAAGCAACCGCCCCGGCACCGAAATGCCGGCGTTCGAAGACGAGCACGGCACCTACATCATGAATGCCAAGGACCTGCGCGCCATCCAGCATGTCGGGCGCCTGGCCGCCATGGGCGTGCACTCGCTGAAGATCGAAGGCCGCACCAAGTCGCACTTCTACTGCGCCCGCGCCGTGCAGTCGTACCGCCAGGCGATCGACGACGCGGTGGCCGGGCGGCCATTCGACCGCTCCCTGATGGACAACCTCGAATCCCTGGCCCAGCGCGGTTACACCGAAGGCTTCCTGCGCCGCCACGTGCACGACGAGTACCAGAACTACCAGCGCGGCAACTCGGTGTCCGAGCGCCAGCAGTTCGTTGGCGAGCTGACCGGGGTGCGCGTCGACGGCCTGGCCGAGGTCAAGGTGAAGAACCGCTTCGCCGTGGGCGACCATCTGGAGCTGATGACCCCTCGCGGCAACTACCACTTCGATCTCGAGCACATGAGCAATGGCCAGCAGCAGCCGCTGCAGGTCGCCCCTGGCGATGGCCACACCATCTACCTTCCTGTTCCCGAGCAGGTGCCATTGGCATACGGCCTGCTGATGCGTGACCTGCCAGCTTGAGCGAGGTGGCTAGAGTTCAATCCTGGTAATGGCGCCAAGGCGCCGATCGCCCAATTCCTTACGAATCTGCTGACGAAAAGCGGCGAAACGTTCCAGGTCAAAACGGTAAACAGTGCCGGTGTTCCACACGACGATGTCACGCTGGGCCTCGCTCCAGAATCCGAAGTCGCGCATCTCCACCGTGCCATTGAAGCGAAACGAGTAGACCGCCAGATGGATCTGGCCCTCCTCGTCCTTCTGGCAGGGTGTTATCAGAAACGATGAGGCGACGTCGTTCTGCCAACCAGACTGCAGGAACTTGCTGGCGTGAGCACTGATGCGCAGTTCCTGCATGGACGCGCGCGCCAGTCGGGCCAACAGCATCGGTGTGCTGCCTGTGCCGATGGGCTCGAGCCTGGTATCGAAATCGTCATGGTCCCTGATGACCTGGGGCGGCAACTCCAGGGCGGCCGTCCTTACGCAGCCATGTTTCTCCAGGCGATTGCGGAAGCGGTCGAACCAGCTTTTCCATAGCTCGTCCCGGTCGAGGAAGCGGCTTGCGAACTCATCGGCATGGTCCAGCAACGTTTGCACGTCCTGGCGTTCCTCTTCGGACAGGTTTGGTCCGATGCCGATCAGATTGGTCTTGGAGTACAACAGGCAGTCCAGTGGTAGGGTCATGATCCAGCAGGCTCTCAGATAGGTGTGCCGCACGTTAGCCAGCGTGATGACAGGCCGGCATCCGGAACTACTACCTGGCATGTAGACTGGCTGCCTGACAACGCTGGCGAACGGCAACAGGCCGCGCTGCGCCTGAAGGCCGCTTACGCTATGCTGCTGGCCAACCGCTGGATATCGGACCGCCCCTGGGGCCGTAACGACACCGGGCGCGAGCAAGGCACTGGCTCGGTCGCTGGTATCCGCCCACGTTTTTGAAGGAGTGCTTCATGAAGCTGCGTAAACACCTGCTGCCCCTGGGCCTGCTGGCCATCACCGGCCTGGCCCAGGCTGCCGAGACCATCGACGTCTACCGCGACCCCAACTGTGGCTGCTGCAAGGCCTGGATCAGCCACCTGCGCGACAACGGCTTCACCGTCAACGACCATGTCGAGCCGAACATGAGCGAGGTGAAGCAACGCCTGGGCGTGGCGCCACGCCTGGCGTCGTGCCATACCGGGGTGATCGACGGCAAGTTCGTCGAAGGCCACGTGCCGGCCGAGCAGGTGCGCCTGCTGACCAAGCGCAACGACCTCAAGGGCCTGGCCGTGCCGGGCATGCCCATGGGCTCGCCCGGCATGGAAATGGGTGACCACAAGGATGCCTACCAGGTCATCGGCGTGACCCATGACGGCAAGGACACCGTGGTCGCCAACTACTGATGCTCAGCCTGTGGGCGCTGTTCCTCAGCGCCTTCGGCGCCGCCACCCTGCTACCGCTGCAATCGGAGGCCGTGCTGGTCGGCCTTTTGCTGCGCCAGCCCGAGGCCTGGGCCACCCTGCTGCTGGTGGCGACCCTGGGCAATGTGCTGGGCTCGGTGGTCAACTGGGTGCTGGGCCGGGCCATCGAGCACCTGCGTGACAAGCGCTGGTTCCCGTTCAGCCCTGCCCAGCTGGAACGCGCGCAACAGCGCTACCAGCGCTGGGGGCAATGGTCGCTGCTGCTCAGCTGGATGCCGGTGATCGGCGACCCGCTGACGCTGATCGCCGGCATCATGCGTGAGCCGTTCTGGCGCTTCCTGCTGCTGGTGACCCTGGCCAAGGCCGGCCGCTATGGGGTGCTGGCGATGATTACCCTGGGCTGGTTTAACGCCTGGTAACACCTTTCACGTTCCGCGTGGTCCACTGGCTGCTACAGTCGCCCCTTCCTACATGGCCCTACACGGAGTGCCCCCATGCTGCGCGCAACCGCCCTGGCCCTGGCCTGCCTCGCCGGCAGTTCGGCCATCGCCGCCGAATCGCCCACCTATGGCCCCCAGCTGGAGGGCTTCAGCTACCCGCATCCGCTCAAGCATTTCGACTTCAAGTCCCAGGGCCAGGCCCTGCAGATGGGCTACATGGACGTGCCCGCCCAGGGCCAGGCCAACGGCCACAGCGTGGTGCTGATGCACGGCAAGAACTTCTGCGCCGCCACCTGGGAAACCACCATCGATGCCCTGAGCAAGGCTGGCTACCGGGTCATCGCCCCCGACCAGGTCGGCTTCTGCAGCTCCAGCAAGCCGGCGCATTACCAGTACAGTTTCCAGCAGCTGGCGAGCAACACCCATGCCCTGCTCGAACAGCTGGGCGTGAAGCAAAGCATCGTGCTCGGCCACTCCACCGGCGGCATGCTCGCCACCCGCTATGCGCTGATGTACCCGCAGCAGGTGGAGCGCCTGGCGATGGTCAACCCCATCGGGCTGGAAGACTGGAAAGCCCTGGGCGTGCCCTACCGCACGGTGGACCAGTGGTATGCGCGCGAGCTCAAGCTGGATGCCGAAGGCGTGCGCGAGTATGAGCGCAAGACCTACTACGCCGGGCGCTGGAAGCCGGAGTACGAGCGCTGGGTGCAGATGCTGGTGGGCCTGAACAAGGGGCCGGGGCATGAAGCGGTGGCGTGGAACTCGGCGCTGATCTACGACATGATCTTCACCCAGCCGGTGTACCACGAGTTCAAGGACCTGCAGATGCCCACCCTGCTGCTGATCGGTGACCAGGACACCACAGCCATCGGCAGTGATATCGCGCCGCCGGAGGTGAAAGCGAAGTTGGGCAAGTATGCAGTGCTGGGGCCGCAGGTGACCAAGCTGATTCCCAAGGGTGAGCTGATTACCTTTGAAGGCATGGGGCATGCGCCGCAGATCGAGGAGCCGGTGCGGTTCAACCGTACGCTGGTGCAGTGGCTGGGCAAGTGAGCCAATAGTCGAGGGGCCGCTTTGCGGCCCTTCGCGGGCTCGCCCGCTCCCACAGGTAGTGCACAGCTGCCAAAACCTGTGCAGCACCTGTGGGAGCGGGCGAGCCCGCGAAGGGCTGCAAAGCAGCCCCCTACACTTTCCAGACCTGCTCCTCGGTCCAGCCCAGCTCGGCAAAGTCCGCCGCACGTAACCCCGCCTCTTCCTCGCAGAAAAACTCATCCAGCTGTGGCGGCCTCACTGCCGTGTCACTGAGCATCGCATGCACCTGCCCACGGTGATGCACCTGGTGCTCGAACAGGTGCGCCAGCAGCCGCAGCCGTTGCTCGCGCTGTACCCGCTCAGGGCGCACGATGCTCACATAGCGCCCCAGCTCACCATCGCGCAGGCCCCGGCAATAGGCGATCAGCCGGTGATCGGCCTGGGCCTGTTCGGCATGCAGGTCGGTGCAGGTGGCAAACGGCTGTTCGGGGTCGAAGAAGCGCTCGCCGTCGGCGTCGGGCTGCTCGCCACGCTGCTCGCACTCGAGCATGTGCAGGTAGAACCAGTCCACCGTCAGCAGGTGGTTGAGGGTGGCCTTGATCGACGGGAAAAAGCTGCAGCGCGGGGCGACGAATTCGTCCTGGGTCAGTTGCAGGCAGGCCTTGTACAGACGGTGGTTGGCCCAGCCATTGTTGTAGGCCTGGGTCAGCAGATGATGCGACAGCGGCTCCATGGTTCGGCTCCTTTTCAGGCGAAGCGTTGCAGTTGCATCTCCCGTAGCCGGCTCAGGGTCCGTTGGTACGGGAACGCCAGATACCCTTGAGTGTAGAGGGCATCCAGCGGCACCTGTGCCTCCAGGTACAACGCCACCCGGCGGTCGTAGCATTCGTCGACCAGGGCAATGAAGCGGCGCACTGCGTCGTCCTTGGGCGACAGCGCCGGCAGCTCGCGGTCGCCCGCCACCACCCGCGCCGCAGCATCCTCGGTGCCCCGGGCAATGCGCCCGGCCCGCTGTTCACCCCCCAGCGCCGGAATGCCCGACACCAGGATGGCCGGGAACCGGTCGCACAGGGCCATGAACTCCATGGCCGCCAGCGGCTGTTCGCACAGGTCGGTGAAGCGGCACCAGATGGCCTGCGCGCTGCGCCGCACCACCTGCACCTGCCGGGAGCCGATCGCCAAGGGCTGATCGTGGCCTGCGTCGCCGGGGCTGAGCTGGCGGAACACCTCGCCCAGCTGGCTGGCCTGCCCCGCTTGCGCCACCCAGTAACGCTGGCGCTCGGCGCCGGGGTGCAGGCGGTGGTCCTGCTCGCCGGCTACCGGCAGTACCTGCATGTGCCGCTGGATGGCGGCGATGGCCGGCAGGAAGCGCTCGCGGTTGAAGCCGTCGCGGTAGAGCTGCTCGGGTGGCTGGTTGGAGGTGGCGACAATCACCACGCCATGGTCGAACAGCACCTTGAACAGGCGGCCGAGGATGATCGCGTCACCGATGTCGTTGACGAACAGCTCGTCGAAGCACAGCACGCGTATCTGCCCTGCCAGCTCCCCGCCCAGCGCCAGCAGCGGGTCGGCGGTGCCGTTGAGCTGGAACAGGCGCTGGTGGACCCAGGCCATGAAGTGATGGAAGTGCTGGCGCCGGCTGGATACCCGCAGGCAGTGGTGGAACTGGTCCATCAGCCAGGTCTTGCCGCGGCCGACCGGGCCCCAGAGGTAGATACCCTGGGTGGGGCGGCCCTGTTCGACGGCCTGGAAACAGGCCTGCAAGGCCTCGACGGCGCGGGCCTGGGCGGGGTCGGCGACATAGCCCTGGGTGGTCAGGGCCTGCTGGTAAAGGGAATGGGGATCGATAGCCATGCGGCATTCTACACATACCTTGTGGGAGCGGCCTTGTGTCGCGAAAGGGCCGCGCAGCGGCCCCAGCAATATTCGTCGTGACGCGAAAATCCTGGGGCCGCTCTGCGGCCCTTTCGCGACACAAGGCCGCTCCCACAAGTACTGTACTGCGTCAGGTGCCGTCGCCCAGGCCTACCTTGAGCAACGCGCCGTCCTTGTCATCGGTCAGCACATACAGGTAGCCATCCGGCCCCACCCGCACATCGCGGATACGCGCCTTCAGCTCACCCAGCAAACGCTCTTCATGCACCACCTTGTCGCCATCCAGTTGCAGGCGGATCAGCTCCTGGGTAGCCAGCGCGCCAATGAACAGGTTGTGATCCCAGGCCTTGAACCTAGAGCTGTCGTAGAAGGCCATGCCGCTGATACCCGGCGACTTCTCCCATACATGGTGCGGGTCGACCATGCCCTGCACATGCTTGCCCTTGGCCTCAGGAATCGGCAGCAGCGAGTAGTTGATACCGTGGGTCGCAATCGGCCAGCCATAGTTCTTGCCGGGCTCGGGAATGTTGATCTCGTCGCCGCCGCGCGGGCCGTGCTCGTGGGTCCACAGCTTGCCGGTCCAGGGGTTGAGTGCGGCGCCTTGCTGGTTGCGGTGGCCGAACGACCAGATCTCCGGCCGTACGTTGTCCTTGCCGACGAAGGGGTTGTCCCTGGGTACTTCGCCGTCCGGCAAGATACGCACGATCTTGCCTTGCAGCTTGTCCAGGTCCTGGGCGGTCGGGCGCTGGTTGTTCTCGCCGAGGGCGATGAACAGGTAGCCGTCGCGGTCGAACACCAGGCGCGAGCCGAAGTGGTTGCCCTCCGACAGCTTGGGCTGCTGGCGGAAGATGACGTTGAAGTTTTCCAGCCGGGCGCGGTCGTGGGACAACTGGCCACGGCCGACCGCCGTACCGGCCTTGCCGTCACTGCCCTCTTCGGCGTAGGACAGGTAGACGGTGCGGTCCTTGGCGAACTCCGGCGACAACACCACATCCAGCAGGCCGCCCTGGCCCTCGGCCCAGACCTTGGGCACACCGCTGATCGGCGGGCCGACCTTGCCTTCGGCATTGACCACCCGCAAGTTGCCGGCGCGCTCGGTAACCAGCATGTCCTTGCCGCCCGGCAGGAACGCCAGGGCCCAAGGGTTGCGCAGGCCATCGGCCAGGGTGCTGACGGTCAAGGTGCCTTCTTCACTGCGAAACTGCTGTTCGGCCGCCGCCTGCGCCAGCAGGGGCAGGAGTGCGGCGGCGGTCAGGGTGACAAGCCAGGGTGCTCGAAGCATGCAGGATTCCTTTCGTAGGGCGCTCATGGCGCGCGCGGGTTGCCGCGGGGTGGTCGGGTGGGCTCCAAGTTCGGGGTTTGCTGCTGGAGGCGCAGGTTGTCGCCATTGCCGATGCTGCGGTTGTCCAGGGTGGGCGTGCGCTGGTACGGGTCGGTAGACGGGCCGCGCACGGGAGGCGTGGCCGGCATGCTGCCCTGGCGGCTGTTGGGGTTGGCGCGCTGGATCGGGCTGTTGTAGGGGTTGTTGTTGCCGGCGGCGAGTTGCAAGGGCGGCTCGGGGGCCGCTTGCGCGGGCAGGCACAGCACCAGGCCGAGGGCCAGGATGGGCAAGGTCGGGGTCATGCTTCACCTCCTGTACGAAAATGCCGCGCCTGGTGGGTTTGATAGCCTAAGGCGCGAAGGGTTCGCGGCAAAAGTGTGAATGCGGGTGGAGATGATTCCTGATGTTTCAGTATGGGCCCTGGGGGCTGCTACGCAGCCCTTTCGCGACACAAGGCCGCTCCCACAAAGACCCTACGGACGCCAAATTACTGGCCCTTGTCCACCTTGTGCCGCGCCGCATACAGACACAGCATTTCCATCGCCAGGGTCGCCCCGGCCAGTGCGGTGATATCGGCATGGTCATAGGCTGGCGCCACCTCCACCAGGTCCATGCCCACCAGGTTGATACCGCGCAGCCCGCCGAGGATCTCCAGCGCCTGCACCGTGCTCAGCCCGCCGCACACAGGCGTGCCGGTACCGGGCGCATAGGCCGGATCGAGGCAGTCGATATCGAAGGTCAGGTACACCGGCCGCTCGCCCACCCGCTGGCGAATCGCCGCGATCACCGCCTCGGTGCCCTGCCGGTGCACCTGGCGGGCGTCGAGGATGGCAAAGCCCTGGCTGTCATCATTGGTGGTGCGCAGGCCGATCTGCACCGAGCTGGCCGGGTCCACCAGGCCTTCGCGGGCGGCATGCCAGAACATGGTGCCGTGGTCGATGCGTTTGCCCTCCTCGTCCGGCCAGGTGTCGCTGTGCGCATCGAAGTGGATCAGCGCCAGCGGGCCATGGCGGCGGGCATGGGCCTTGAGCAGCGGGTAGCTGATGAAGTGGTCGCCACCCAGGGTGAGCATGGCGCAGCCTGCTTCCAGAATATGCGTGGCATGGGCCTCGATGCTGTCCGGTACCGACTGTGGGGTGCCGCTGTCGAAGGCGCAATCGCCATAGTCGATCACCGCCAGGTGGTCGAACGGGTCGAACGCCCACGGCCAGTGCCGGGCCCAGGCCTGCTGCACCGAAGCGGCGCGGATCGCCCGCGGGCCGAAGCGCGCACCGGGGCGGTTGCTGGTGGCAGTATCGAACGGCACACCACTGACCACCACATCGACACCACGCAGGTCGCGGCTGTAGCGGCGGCGAGAGAAACTGGTAATGCCGGCGTAGGTACTTTCCGCAGCGGTGCCATACAGGCTGTCGCGGGTCATGGCCTGGTCGTTGTTTGCGGCTTGCTCCACGGTCGGGCTCCTTTGTCGTTATTGGTTACTGGCGGCTGCGGAACGCGGTCCACAGGCGGTTGCGCTGGCGCAGGTCGGCCAGGGCCATGCTGCGGTCGGCATACAGGCGCTGGCGCACCGCGGCCGACGGGTAGATATCCGGGTCGTTGCGCACCGCTTCGTCCACCAGCGGCGTGGCCGCCTGGTTGGCGTTGGCGAAGAACAGCGTGTTGGTCAGCGCGGCCACCGACTCGGGCTTGAGCATGAAGGCGATGAACGCCCGCGCGGCCTCGGGGTGCGGGGCGTCCTTGGGAATGACCAGGTTGTCCTGCCATACCAGCGTGCCTTCGCGGGGGATGCGGTAGATCAGCTCGAACGGCTTGCCAGCGCGGCGCGCCTGGTCGGCGGCCATCGCCGCATCGCCGTTGTAGGTCAGCGCCAGGCACACGCTGCCGTTGGCCAGGTCGCTGATCTGCCGGCCATTGGCGACGTAGCTGATCGACGGCTGCAGCTGGCTCAGCAGGCTCTGCGTGGCGGCCAGGTCGTCCTTGTCCTGGCTGTAAGGGTCCTTGCCCAGGTAGTTCAGGGCCACGCCGATCACCTCCTGGGGCGAGTCGGGCATGGCGATGCCGCAGTCCTTCAGCCGGCTGGCGTACTCGGGTTTGAACAGCAGGTCGAGGCTGTCCAGCGGCACATCCCCCAGGCGTTGGCGCACCGCCTCCACATTCACCCCCAGGCCCAGGGTGCCCCAGGTGTAGGGCACGGCATGGCGGTTGCCGGGGTCGGCCTCGGCGAGCTTGGCCAGCAGGTCCTTGTCGAGGTTGGCGTAGCCGGGCATGGCCTGGGGGTCGAGCGGCTGCAGGGCGTTGGCCTTGAGCGCCCGGGCCAGCACGGCCGACGACGGCACCACCACGTCATAGCCGCTGCCACCGGTCAGCAGCTTGGTTTCCAGCACTTCGGTGGTGTCGAAGGTGTCGTAGCGCACCTTGTAGCCGGTTTCCTGCTCGAAGCGCTGGAGGGTTTGCGGGGCGACATAGTCGGCCCAGCTGTAGAGGTTGACGACCTTTTCTTCAGCCTGCAGCGGCAAGGCCAGGACCAGGGACAGCAGGCACAACGATCGACGCATGGCGGACACCTCGGCAAATGGGTGGATGCCGCGAGCATGCCAGCCGGGTTACATTGCAGGAATGGCAAGTTTGCAAAGCTGACATTCATCAGAGGCAATGTAATGCTCGGACAAGTGCACGACCCCGACCTGCACCTGCTGCGGCTGTTCGTCACTGTAGTCGAGGCCGGTGGCTTCAGCGCCGCGCAAGGCGTGCTGGGCCTGAGCCAGCCCACCATCAGCCAGCGCATGGCGCAGCTGGAAGCGCGGCTGGGCTACCGCCTGTGCAGCCGCGGCAAGGGTGGTTTTCACCTGACGGAAAAAGGCGCGTTGTTGCTGGACGCCGCCCGAGGGTTATTGCTGAACATCGAACAGTTTCGCCAGCAGGCCAATGGCGTTGCCGGGCGGCTGCTGGGGACCGTGCGCATAGGCATGGCGGAGAACCAGGACAAGGCGGTGAGCCTGAAGCTGGCGGCGGCCATTGCGGCGTTTCGCAGGCGCGAGGAAGCGGTGCAGCTGGAGCTGATCAGTGCGCCACCGGCAGAGCTGGAGCGCTTGTTGCTGGAGCAGCGGCTGGATTACGCCATCAGCTACTTTTCCGGCAACCAGGCAGCCTTCGATTACCAGCCGCTGTTCGAGGAGCGGCAACGGCTGTATTGCGGCAAGGGCCATGAGCTGTTCGGTGAGGCTGGCGTTGGGCGGGAGCGGTTACTGGCGATGGACCAGGTGCGCCATCCGTACCGGTTTCTCAAGGGCGGTGAGCCGTTCCAGAGCCAGCGCAGCATGGCGGTTGCGGAACAGATCGAGAGCGTGCTGACGTTCATTCTGTCGGGGCGGCATATTGGCTATCTGCCATGCCATTGCGCGCAAGCCTGGGAGGCTGAGGGGTTGTTGTGGGCGCTGGACCCGGGGTTGGACTTCGTGGTGCCGTTTACCCTGGCCAGGCACCGGGCGCAGGTGGTTGGCGAGGCACAGCAGGCGTTTGCGCAGGATTTGCTGGCGGCGTTTGTCTGACCGGGCCTCTTCGCGGGTAAACCCGCTCCCACAGGGACCGCGACTTCCTCAGGCATGTGCGGTCTCTGTGGGAGCGGCCTTGTGTCGCGAAAGGGCCGCAAAGCGGCCCCGGCAATATGTGCTGCGAAGCTGAAGTCCTGGGGGCGCTTCGCACCCCTTTCGCGACACAAGGCCGCTCCCACAGAACCGCGCAGGGTCAGTAAGCCATGCTCCAGGTCAGCACCGGGCGGCGAGGCGCAGCAGGCGTTTGCGCAGGATTTGCTGGCGGCGTTTGTCTGACCGGGCCTCTTCGCGGGCAAACCCGCTCCCACAGGGACCGCGACTTCCTCAGGCATGTGCGGTCTCTGTAGGAGCGGCCTTGTGTCGCGAA
>NZ_JBIGLU010000032.1:0-49201 GCF_043658375.1 Pseudomonas sp. PsB
GCGCTGGTGGCGATGTACGAGCACAAGGTCTTCGTACAGAGCGTGATCTGGGGCATCAACGCCTTCGACCAGTGGGGTGTGGAGCTAGGCAAGGAGTTGGGGGAGGGGATTTACCAGCGTTTGATTGGCAGCCGTGAAGAGACCGCTGATGACGGTTCAACTCAAGGACTGATCAATTACTTCCGCGGTCGTCACCGGGGCTGATACTCCCTCCAAGGTCGTCATGCTGTCGGCCACTGGCTGCCCCGAAAAGGGGCAGCCGCTGTCTAGCGTCAAGTCTCTGATTGGGGGCCGCTTGTTGTTATCTTCGATTTTCTATGGCCTTGTGGCATTAGGTGCGTTCTCGACATTTGGTTCAACAGCAAAACCAGCAAGCGCCCCCACAATCCGCCCACACGCCTTCCCATCACCATACGGATTATGCGCCACGCTCATCTCTCGATACGCCCCATCATTCGTCAGCAACCTTGCCAGCTCCCCGACAATAGACCCAACCTCCGTACCCACCAGCTTCACCGTCCCCGCCGCCACTGCCTCTGGCCGCTCCGTGGTATCGCGCATCACCAGCACCGGTTTGCCCAGCGCCGGCGCTTCCTCCTGAATCCCCCCCGAGTCGGTCAAAATTACATACGCACGGCTCATCAGATAAACGAACGGCAGGTAATCCAGCGGCTCGATCAAGTAGATATTCCCCACATCCGCCAGCAGCCGGTTGACCGGTTCGCGCACGTTGGGATTGAGGTGCACCGGGTACAGCACATCCACCTCCGGAAACTGGCGCGCCGTCTGCACCAAAGCCTGGCAGATGCGTTCAAAGCCTCCGCCAAAGTTCTCGCGACGATGGCCTGTTACCAGCACCATACGCCGGTTGGCAGCCAGGTAATCGAACTGGCGCTCGAACTGGGCCCTCAGCGCCGGGCTCTCCAGTTTGTGCACCACTTCCAGCAGGGCGTCGATCACGGTGTTGCCGGTGGTGAAAATGCTCGCCGGGTCGATGCCTTCCCTTAGCAGGTTGTCACGGGAGGTGGCGGTGGGGGCGAAGTGCAGGGCGGCCAGGGTGCCGGTCAGGCGCCGGTTGCCTTCTTCTGGCCAGGGTGAATACAGGTTATTGGTGCGCAGGCCGGCTTCTACGTGGGCTATCGGTATTTGTTGGTAATAGGCCGCCAGGCTGGTGGCAAACGTGGTCGCGGTGTCGCCATGCACCAGCACCACATCGGGCTTGAATTCGGCCAGTACCGGCTGGATACCCTGCAAAATCCCCGTGGTCACGCCGGTCAGGTCCTGGCCGGGCTTCATGATGTTCAAGTCGTAGTCGGGAGTGATACCGAACAGTTCCAGTACTTGGTCGAGCATTTGCCGGTGCTGGCCGGTGACGCAAACGCGGGACTCGAAGCGGGCGTCCTGGGCGAGTTGCAGGGCGAGGGGGGCCATCTTGATGGCTTCTGGACGGGTGCCAAATACGGTGAGGGTCTTGAGGGGCACGGCGGTGATCCTCTTGCTGGACGGGGCAGTACGGGTGGGCCGAATGGGCTGGGCTGGCGCGCGAAGGCTGGCCTGGTGGACGGGCTGGGTGCGAGGGCAAGCGGCGGGTTGGATGGGGGCATGCAGCTTGGGTCCTTCAAGCAAACGGCTGTCCATTGCTCAAAAATCTAGCAGTTGGTTCATGTGATGCCAGTTGGCAGGGGGGGTGTTTGCCGGCTGGAGGGTGCGGTTGTTCGTGATCAGGCCTTGTTCACCGGGGGCTGTAGGAATGTGGGCAGGTTTTGCTGTGAATGCGGCATCGGACAAACGGGTATTCGGCTACAGGCCATACGGCATGGCGCCAATGCTCTCGGCCGGAGTGGAGGAGGGGGAAAGGTCATTGTTTCTGGGGTGGCGAAGTTGGCTGGGTGATTGATCGATTTGGTAACCATTCGCCGATGATGGTGGCTGTTTCGGTGTGGGGTTTGCCGCTAGGGTTGATTGCGCAGCCGAAGGAAAACGGCTGCCGGAAAATGACCAACCTAGGAGTGTTCACCATGCGTAACAACGTTCTGTCGTACCTGCTGCTGCCGCTGTTCGCCAGCCTGTCCTTTTCCCTAAGCGCTGCCCCGGCCAGCACCACGGCGGTGGCCGAGCCGGTGCCGGTGGTAACCCAGCAGCAGGCCCAGCAGCCGCAGCGGCTGGACCTGAACACGGCTGATGCGCTTACTTTGCAGAAGGAGCTGAACGGGATAGGGAAGGCCAAGGCTGAGGCCATAGTGGCCTACCGGGAGGCCAATGGGCCGTTTGCTTCGGTGGATGAACTGCTGGAGATCAAGGGGATTGGTAATGCGTTGCTGGAGCGTAACCGGGACAAGGTGATGGTGGAATAAGGGGGGGGCTGGGGCCGTGTCCTGGCCTTGATTTTCATGATGTACACGCTGCAATTGGCTGGTTGACGCGCCCCTTGTAGGAGCGGCCTTGCGTCGCGAAAGGGCTGCAAGGCAGCCCCAGCTATTCCTGCAGTGCCGCTGAAACCCGGGGGCCGCTTTGCGGCCCTTTCGCGACGCAAGGCCGCTCCTACATGGACCGTAACAGCCGGTCAGATCGTGCCAGCGCCA
The DNA here is from genome assembly GCF_043658375.1 of Pseudomonas sp. PsB. Classification (NCBI taxonomy): domain Bacteria; kingdom Pseudomonadati; phylum Pseudomonadota; class Gammaproteobacteria; order Pseudomonadales; family Pseudomonadaceae; genus Pseudomonas; species Pseudomonas sp. PsB. The sequence continues at coordinate 2,583 of NZ_JBIGLU010000032.1, forward strand.
GCGACCGGCGGGCGCTAGCGGTCCTGCGCATCCTTGGCATCCGCTTCGGCATTGCGCTCATGCACCTTGCGCAGCTGTTCTTCGGTCAGTGGCAGTTTCTTTGCCGTATCGCGCAGCAGCATTAGCCCGCCGACGATCGAGCCGAGGGCTATGATGAGTATCAGCCAGGCATACCAGGGCATTGTCGTTCTCCTTTGCTGGTGATGGGCAGCGCTTGTACAAATGTTGAGCAATTGCCCGTTCCGTTGGTTCAATTATAGGAGCCAGCCACTGTCGGGCCAATTCCGTGACCTGCGGGCCCCAAAGCCTGTGCCACTTCGTTTACAATGCGCGCCGTTTTCGACTTGCCAAGAGACCCTGCCCATGTCCGCCTGCCAGACGCCCCTGATCGTCGCCCTGGATTTCCCTACCCGTGAGGCCGCCCTGAAGCTGGCTGACCAGCTTGACCCTGCGCTGTGCCGGGTGAAGGTTGGCAAGGAGCTGTTCACCAGCAGTGCTTCGGGCATTGTCGAAACCCTGTGCGACAAGGGCTTCGAAGTGTTCCTGGACCTCAAGTTCCACGACATCCCCAACACCACCGCCATGGCGGTGAAGGCCGCGGCCGAGATGGGTGTATGGATGGTGAACGTGCATTGCTCCGGTGGCCTGCGCATGATGGCGGCCTGCCGTGAAGAGCTGGCCAAGCGCAGCGGCCCGCAGCCGTTGCTGATTGGTGTGACCGTGCTGACCAGCATGGAGCGTGAAGACCTGGCCGGCATCGGCCTGGATGTCGACCCGCAAGAGCAGGTGCTGCGCCTGGCGGCGCTGGCCGAGAAGGCTGGCATGGACGGTTTGGTGTGCTCGGCGCTTGAGGCCCCGGCACTGAAGGCGGCGCACCCGTCGCTGCAGCTGGTGACCCCGGGCATTCGCCCGGCAGGCAGTGCGCAGGATGACCAGCGCCGTATCCTCACCCCGCGCCAGGCACTGGATGCAGGTTCGGACTACCTGGTGATCGGCCGCCCGATCAGCCAGGCCGCCGACCCGGCTCAAGCGCTGGCAGCGGTAGTCGCTGAAATACGCGGCTGAACCTGACCAATGAAAAAGGGCTGCGGATGCAGCCCTTTTTCATTTTTGTGTCGTGCTATCAGCCCTGAGCTGTCGACCAGTCGATCCAGCCGAACTGCCAGGTAGCCAGGATCAATAAACCGAAGGCGATGCGATACCAGGCAAACGTCGCGTAGCTGTGGTTGGCGATGAACTTGAGCAGCGCACGCACGGCGATCATGGCGAAGATGAACGAGGTCACGAAGCCGATGGCGAACACCGGCAGGTCGCCGGGCTGGAACAGCTCACGGTACTTGTAACCCGAATACACTGCTGCGCCGACCATGGTCGGCATCGCCAGAAAGAACGAGAACTCGGTGGCCGCCTTGCGCGACAGGCCGAACAGCAGGCCGCCGATGATGGTGGACCCGGAGCGCGACGTGCCCGGGATCATGGCCAGGCACTGGACGAAGCCGATCTTCAGGGCATGGCTCCAGCGCATGTCATCGACGTGGTCGACTGCCACGCGGTGGGTACGGCGTTCGGCCCAGAGCATGATTACCCCGCCAACCACCAAGGCCGTTGCCACGGTGATCGGGTTGAACAGGTAGTGGTGAATCAGGTCGGCGAACAGCACGCCCAGCACCACCGCTGGCAGGAACGCCAGCAACAGGTTGCCGGTGAAGCGCCGCGCCGCGGGCTGACTGGTCAGGCCGAACACCACTTCCAGGATCTTGCCGCGAAACTCCCACACTACCGCCAGGATCGCCGCCAGCTGGATGATGATGTTGAACGCTATCGCGCGTTCACCGCCGAAATCTATCAAATCGGCAACGATGATCTGGTGCCCGGTACTGGAGATCGGTAGAAACTCCGTGAGCCCTTCAACCACTCCCAGGATGATTGCCTGGAAGGCAGTCCATAAATCCATTGATCCCCCCCGTTGGAGCCGTGCTGCTTGCACGGCCCATGCTCTTGATTTACCTATGATTGCCGGTCGAGGCGACGAAGATGTTGGTGCGCGCCGGATGCTACCAGAGCGACGGTGCGAAGACTTGTGCGGGGTTGTAACGGTGTGGAAGCGTCTGCTGTGCCGGCCGCTTCCACAAGGGGCTGCGCTGCCCTGTCAGTGCAGCTTGTTCTTGGCCAGTTCGATGTCGTTCATCAGGGCCTTGGCCATGGCCAGCAGGTAATCGGCGGAGCCCAGCAGTTTGTGGTCATCTTCCATGTCGCCTTCGCGCACAAGGTGCTTGATGTAGCCCAGCAGCACTGACACGTGCTCGTAGGCATCATCAATCGGCACGCCGGGCTGTACGCGGAGCAGGTCCAGGGTGGGGTTGCCGGCTTCGAGGAAGGTTTCCAGGCCTGCGGTTAGGATGGGGGAGGGGGTGTACTTTTTCATGGTAGTAGCTCCTGACAAGTGGAACTGCCACGCGGATCTTTCTCACGGACCTGGGCGGCAGTCGTACACGGGGTGAGAAACCGAGGGAGCTTCAAAGCTCGGCCAGACCGAGGTCTGCCCGCGTACGACCGCCATGACAGGCAAGCCAGCTAACTCGCAACAGGTTCTCACACCCGGTCACCAACATGGCGACCCGGTGAAGTTATCCCTGAGGGATTTCCCCGACAATTCAGCTGCTTCTGACTGCGGTGTAGGATAGTTCGCTTGCTGCTTCAAGCTGAAGCGGTGGGGGCAAGGTTCAGGAAAGTCTGACGATTCTGGAGGGGCTGACAGGTGTACGCCTCCAGTGCCGTAGCGCCTGTCAGATCGAGCGCCGCCCGCGCGGCGCTCGATCTCACAGGCGCTGCAAAACCCAAGGCATACACCTGGACGCCCAATCGCAATCCCCAATCAAACCTTCAACACCAACTTGCCAAAGTTCTCCCCACTGAACAGCTTCAGCAAGGTCTCGGGGAAGGTCTCCAGCCCTTCCACCACATCCTCCTTGCTCTTCACCTGCCCGCTGGCCAGCCACCCGGCAATCTCCAGCGCGGCCTTGCCGTAATCCTTGGCGTAATCCATCACCACGAAGCCTTCCATGCGCGCGCGGTTCACCAGCAGCGACAGGTAGTTGGCCGGGCCTTTCACCGCTTCCTTGTTGTTGTACTGGCTGATCGCGCCGCAAATCACGATGCGTGCCTTGAAGTTGATGCGGGTCAGCACGGCGTCGAGGATGTCGCCGCCGACGTTGTCGAAGTACACGTCCACGCCTTTGGGGCATTCGCGCTTCAGGCCGGCCAGCACATCTTCGGCCTTGTAGTCGATCACCCCGTCAAAGCCTAGTTCGTCCTTCAGGTACTGGCACTTCTCGGCGCCGCCGGCAATGCCGACCACGCGGCAGCCTTTGATCTTGGCAATTTGCCCGACAATGCTGCCCACCGCGCCGGCCGCGCCGGAAATGACCACGGTGTCCCCCGCCTTGGGCTGGCCGACGTCCAGCAGGGCGAAGTAGGCGGTCATGCCGGTCATGCCCAGCGCCGACAGATAGCGCGGCAGGGGCGCCAGGCTGGGGTCGATCTTGTGCAGGCCCTGGGGTTCGCCAGTGAAGTAGTCCTGCACGCCAAGGGCGCCGCTTACATGGTCACCCGGCTTGTAGGCGGGGTGGTTGGAGGCAACAACCTCGCCAACACCCAGCGCGCGCATCACCTGGCCCAGGGCCACGGGCGGGATGTAGGACTTGCCTTCGTTCATCCAGCCGCGCATGGCCGGGTCCAGCGACAGGTACAGGTTGCGCACCAGCACCTGGCCTTCGCCGGGTTGTTCGGCGGGCACGGTCTCGAAGCTGAAGTCGTCACGGCGCACGGTGCCGACCGGGCGTTTGGCGAGCAGGAAGCGGCGGTTGGTGTTGGTCATGGCGGGTCCTTGTGGGCAATGGAAAGGGGAGGCGTCAAATCTACCCTGTTGATGTAGGCAGGTCCTTAACATCACTGACAAGCATGGTAGCCCAACCGGTGGGGTGATGATGCTGCCCGGGCGGGTGGTGGCTGACTATGCTCTGAACCCCACCAAGCACGCTTTGGAGCACGCGATGAGCATGACCTTTTCCGGCCAGGTAGCCCTGGTCACCGGCGGCGCCGCCGGCATCGGCCGGGCAACCGCCCTGGCTTTCGCCCGGGAGGGCCTGAAGGTGGTGGTGGCCGACCTCGACCCGGCCGGTGGCGAGGCAACTGTGGCCCTGATCCACGCTGCGGGCGGGGAGGCGCTGTTCATTGCCTGCGACGTTACCCGTGACGCCGAGGTGCGCCAACTGCACGAGCGCCTGATCGCCGCCTATGGCCGGCTGGACTATGCCTACAACAACGCAGGTATCGAGATAGAGCAGGGCCGCCTGGCCGAGGGCAGCGAGGCGGAGTTCGATGCCATCATGGGCGTCAACGTGAAGGGTGTGTGGCTGTGCATGAAGTACCAGCTGCCGTTGCTGTTGGCCCAGGGCGGTGGGGCCATCGTCAATACCGCTTCGGTGGCGGGCTTGGGCGCGGCGCCGAAGATGAGCATCTACAGCGCCTCCAAGCACGCGGTGATCGGCCTGACCAAGTCGGCGGCCATCGAGTACGCCAAGAAGGGCATCCGGGTGAATGCGGTGTGCCCGGCGGTGATCGACACCGACATGTTCCGCCGTGCCTATGAGGCCGACCCACGCAAGGCCGAGTTTGCCGCTGCCATGCATCCGGTGGGGCGCATTGGCAAGGTCGAGGAAATTGCCAGTGCCGTGCTGTACCTGTGCAGTGATGGCGCGGCGTTCACTACTGGGCATTGCCTGGCGGTGGATGGTGGGGCTACGGCGATCTGAACCGAAACCGCGTGGCCTTCTTCGCGGGTATATCACTGGCCCTGAGGGCCGTGTAGGAGCGGCCTTGTGTCGCGAGCGGGGTGCGAAGCGCCCCCAAAATCTCAGCTTCGCCGCATGATTTGCCGGGGCTGCTGCGCAGCCCATCGCGACACAAGGCCGCTCCTACACTGACCGCGCTGCCTGTGCGGTTTTCACCGAGCTGGATAGCAATGCCAGCTCTACAACCACACACCCAACCACCAGCACCCCACCAAACACCAGCAACGCCAATCGTGATCCCAGCCGGTCGCTCAACAGCCCGGTAAAGATCACCGGCAGGCTGAACCCCAGGTACGCCAGCAGGAAGAATCCGGCACTGGCCCGTGTCTTCTCGCTGCCGGCCAGCTCGTTCACCGCCGCCAGCCCGCCCAGGTAGATAAACCCGTAGCACGCACTACTGGCCGCCACCGCACCCAGCAATACCGCGCCCAGCTGGCCGCTGTCCGCACCCCAGGCCAGCACGGCATAGCTGCACGGCAAGATCACCAGCCCCAGCAACGTGGCCGTACGGCTGCTGAGGCGCCGTGCCATGGGCTGGAACAACAACCCGCAGCTGATCACGCAAAAGGTCGAGAACCCCGACCAGGCGCTAAGCCCGTGCTGGCGCAGTATGCCCGGCAGCAGGGCGATCACCAGCCCCACGCAGGCCCACGCCAGCAAAATGGCCAGGCCATAGGCCACGCTGCCACGGGGGTAGCAGGGCAGGCGCAGCATGGGGTTGCGTGCTGCCGGGCGTGGGTCCGGCAGGCGCCACACCAGCAGCATGGCCAGCGCCGCCAGCAGCAGTTGCAGGTGGAAGCTGCCCGGGGTCAGGCTGGGGCCGCGCAGCAGGAACAGGCTGGTCAGTGCTGCACCCAGGCCAAAGCCCAGCGAGGTGCTGGCGGTAACCCAATTGGCGGCGCGGGTGTTGTCTGCGCCGCCCATCAGTTCACCCATGTAGGCGGTGGCCGTGGCCGAGGCCAGGCCGGTGCCCAGGCCGAGGAACAGCCGCGCCAGGCCCAGGGTTTGCAGGCTGGGGGCCAGCAGCATCAGCACGGTGGCGACCATCGACAGGGCCAGTGCGGCGAGCACCAATGGCCGGCGCCCAACCCGATCGGCCAGCCCGCCCAGGGCCAGTAGCACGGGTAGTACGCCGAGCACATAGCCGGAGAAGGCCACCGCGGTGGCGGCGGCGCCTTGGCCGGAGAGGTCGGCGTAGGTGATGTACAGCGGGGCCTGCAGGTTGACGGCCAGGGTGATCAGGCAGAGGGCGAAGGCCAGGCGGGCCGGGGCGGAGGGCATGGGTAGGGTCCTTGTCTGCAGGTGTAGGAAATCCAGGCATCATGCGGTTCTTGTAGGAGCGGCCTTGTGTCGCGATGGGCTGCGCAGCAGCCCCGAGATCTCCGCTCAAGCACAAATTGCCGGGGCTGCTACGCAGCCCATCGCGACACAAGGCCGCTCCTACAAGAACCGCGTCAGCCGGTTGAATGGTGATAACTCTGATTACCGTCCACCAGACACACCGCCACCCCTTTTATGCTTAACTGTTCGCTCAAAACCAGCGAACACCTGCCCCATGCACTTGCCCCTCGACCGCACCAGCCCCACCCCGCTGGTACAGCAACTCACCGACCACCTGCAAACCTGGATCGACCAGCAACGCCTGCGCCCCGGCGCGCGCCTGCCGTCGATCCGGGCCTTGGCCCGCAGCCAGGCGGTCAGTGCGTCGTGTGTGATCGAAGCCTACGACCGCCTGGTCGCCAGCGGCTGGCTGGAGGCCCGCCACGGCACTGGTTTTTTCGTCGCCGAGCGCAAACCCGGTCTGGCCGTGGAAGACGCCCAACCCTGGGGCGAGGCCGGCGACGGCAGCTGGCGGCAGTTTCGCGAGGGCCATGACGAGTTGCTCAAGCTGGGCTGTGGCTGGTTGCCCAGCAGTTGGCGCGCCGCCACCGAACTGGCCCAGGCAGTGCGCCAGGTCAGCCGCGGCAACCCACAGGACCTGTTCGACTATTGCCCACCTTTGGGCCTGGCCAGCCTTCGCCAGCAGTTGCACAAGCGCCTGGCGCAGCTGGGCATCGCCGCCGGCCCTGAACGTATCCTCACCACCCATGGCGCCAGCCACGGCCTCGACCTGCTGGTGCGCACCCTGCTGCGCCCGGGCGACACGGTGCTGGTGGAAAACCCCGGCTACTACAACCTGTACAACCTGCTGCGCCAGCACCAGGTGCACATGCTGCCGGTGCCGCGCACCGCCGAAGGCCCGGACCTGGCCACCCTCGAAGCGCTGCTGGCGGCGCACAAGCCGCGCTGCCTGTTCATCAACAGCCTGTACCAGAACCCCACCGGCACCAGCCTGACGCCCAAGGTGGCGTATCGCCTGCTGGAGCTGGCCCGCGAGCACGACTTGCGCATCATCGAGGACGATATCTACGCCGACTTCCAGGAAGGCCCGGCCACCCGCCTGGCCACCCTCGACAGCGAACAGCGGGTAATCTACATGGCCAGCTTCTCGAAAACCCTCAGCAGCTCGCTGCGGGTCGGCTACCTGGTCGCCGACCCGGCATTGCTGGCGCGCCTGGCCGAGTTGAAGATGGTCAGCGGCATCGGTACCTCGCGCTTTGCCGAGCAGGTGGTGGGGCAGATGCTGGCCAACGGCAGCTACCGCAAGAGCGTGCAGCGGCTGCGTGTGCGCCTGGGGCAGCACATGGCCAGGCTGCTCGGCCAGCTGGAACAGGCGGGCTGGCAGGTGTTCTGCGAGCCCTACGGCGGCATGTTCGTCTGGGCCTGCGTGCCGGGCCGGGATTTCGCCAGCCTGGAGCGCCTGGCGCTGGAACACGATGTGCTGCTCACCCCCGGCAGCGCCTTCGATTACCAGGGCACGGCCAGCGCCTGGCTGCGCATCAATGTCGCCTACGGGCAGGACTCTCGCGCCCAGGCCTTCCTTCAGCACGCAGGGCGACCTCTGCCAAGCTGATAGCGACACGCTCATAGCTATTTGACACTATTCTGACGCCAGGCCCTTGTTCATCGGCTGGCAACGTTGCCACCCTTGGCCTTCGGGATAACCTCGCACGCAGAAGGGGAATCGGCATGGGCGCGAGCAAGCACGGTGTGCTGGCCAACCTGGGCATGGCCCGCAAACTCGGCCTGGGCTTTGCCTTGGTGCTGGTGCTGACCCTGGCGGTGGCGGCCATTGGCATTGCCGCGCTGCACAGTGTTGGCCAGCGCTTCGACAGCTTGCGCCAACTGGCCCAGTTCAATACCGACCTGTTGCGCTTGCGCCAGCACGAGCAGGCCTTTGCCCTGCGCTCCGACCTGCAGCAGGCCGAGGCCTTGCGCAGCGGCCTGCAGGGCCTGGCCGAACGCGCCCGTGGCGTGCCGGCGCTGGCGGCGGCGGAAACCGACCTGGCCGCCTATGGCCAGGCATTCGAGGCCTTTGTCGAAGCGGTGCAGGCCAAGGAGCTGGCGCTGGACATGGCCAGCTGGTCGGTGTCCAGCGTGGCCAACAACCTCGACGTGCTGCAGGCCGGCCTGGCTGACGACGGCGTGTATACCCTCAAGCAGTCCCAGGGCCAGCAGGGCGGCGCGTTCCTCGAGCAGGCCGGGCAGGTGGCGCAGGTGTCGCGGTTGATGCTGCAGGCCATGGACGAAGCGCGGGTACGCCTGGAAAAAAGCCGCAAGGGCGAAGAGGGCGTCAGCCAGGAACGCATCGCCCAGACTGTCGAGGCCGCCAGCCTGGTCAGCCAGTTGCAGGGCGCCGTCAGCGATGCCGGCTACCAGAGTGTGCTGGGCGAAGTGGCGGGGCACATTGGCAGCTTCTCGGAAAAACTCAACGAATACACTGACCAATTGGCCCGCGAGCAGGGCTTGAAGGCGCAGTTGCAAGCCAGTGCTGAACAAGTCACCAGCCGGGTCGACCAGGCCTACCTGGGGCAGGAGCAGGCCCTGCAGGGCGAACTGCAACGCAATGCCGTGGCCATCGGCCTGGCTACGGCATTGGCGCTGCTGGTAGGTGTGCTGGCCGCCTGGCTGATCACCCGCGCCGTGGTCGGGCCGCTCAAGCATGTGATTGCCCGCGCCCAGCGCATCGCTGCCGGCGAGCTGAGCTTTGACGCCCAGGCACCACGGCGTGACGAAGTAGGGCAGCTGATGCAGGCCATGCAGCAGATGGCGGCGGGCCTGTCGGGCATTGTCAGCGGTTTGCAGCAGGGCATCGAGCAACTGGCCGGCAATGCGCAGGCGCTGTCGGCGGTGACCGAGCAGACCAACCGCGAGGTGGGCAGCCAGAAGGAAGAGACCGAGCAGGTAGCCACCGCCATGCAACAGATGACCGCCACGGTGCACGATGTGGCGCGTAATGCCGAAGAGGCGGCGCAGGCGGCCCAGGCTGCGGACGAGAAGGTTGATTCCGGGCAGCAGGTGGTGCGCCAGAGCATGCAGCGTATCGAGCAACTGGCGTCGGCGGCGGAGACGGCCAGCGCCGGCATCGACAGCCTCAGTGCCGTGATCCACACCATTGGCGACGTGCTGGAAGTGATCAAGAGCGTGGCCGAGCAGACCAACCTGCTGGCGCTGAATGCTGCTATCGAAGCCGCCCGGGCGGGTGAGCAGGGGCGTGGTTTTGCCGTGGTCGCTGATGAGGTGCGTGCGCTGGCGCGGCGTACCCGGCAGTCTACCGAGCAGATCGAGACCCTGGTCGCCAGCCTGCGTGGCAATGCTCAGCAGTCGGTGGCGCAGATTCGCGGCAGTACCGAGCTGGTGCGTTTGGCGGTGGCCGATGCACTGCAGACCGAAAGCGCGCTGGGCAGCATTGCGGCGGCGGTGTCATTGATCCAGCAGATGAACCAGCAGATTGCCGCGGCGGCCGAGCAGCAGAGCTCGGTGGCGGAAGAGATCAGCCGTAGCGTCACGCAGATCCGTGGTAGTGCCGATCAGGCGGCGTTGGCGATGCAGGACAATGCCCGGTCGAGTATCGAGCTGGCGCAGTTGGGGACCGATCTGAAGGGGATGGTGGGGCATTTCAGGTTGTGATCTGGGCTTGGGCTTTGTGTTGCCTGTACCGGCCTCTTCGCGGGCATGCCCGCTCCCACAGGGATATCATTGCCCTCAGGTCCAGTGATATCCCTGTGGGAGCGGGCGTGCCCGCGAAGAGGCCAGTACAGGCAACAAATACCTTCAGGCCCTGCGCGGGTTGAGGATCATCAAGGCCAGTACCCCCGCCACAATCCCCCAGAACGCCGAACCAATCGAGAACAAGGTCAGCCCCGAAGCGGTCACCATGAAGGTAATCACCGCCGCCTCCCGCTCCCGCGCTTCGCTCATGGCCACGGTCAGCCCGTTCATGATCGAGCCGAACAGCGCCAGCGCCGCAATCGACAGCACCAGCTCTTTCGGCAGCGCCGCAAACAGCGCCGCCAAGGTCGCGCCGAACACCCCGGCAATGCCATAGAAAATCCCGCACCACACCGCCGCGGTATAACGCTTGGCCGGGTCTTCATGGGCATGCGGCCCGGTGCAGATCGCCGCGCTGATCGCCGCCAGGTTGACCCCGTGCGAGCCGAACGGTGCCAGCAGCAGCGAGGCAAAGCCGGTGGCCGAGATCAGCGGCGAGGCCGGCACCTGGTAGCCGTCCGCGCGCAGCACGGCCACACCCGGCATGTTCTGCGAGGTCATCGCCACCACGAACAGCGGAATGCCAATGCTGATGGTCGCCGCCAGCGAGAAGCTTGGCGTGGTCCACACCGGCGTGGCCGCTTCCAGGCGGAAGCCGCTGAAGTCCAGCAGGCCCAGGGCGCCGGACAGTACCGTGCCCACCAGCAACGCGGCCAGTACGCAGTAACGCGGCGACAGGCGCTTGACCAGCAGGTAGCTGAAGAACATGCCCAGTACCAGCAAGGTGCGGTGCTGGGCGGCAACGAAGATTTCGCTGCCGATCTTGAACAGGATGCCCGCCAGCAGCGCCGAGGCCAGCGAGGCCGGGATGCGCTTGACCAGGCGCTCGAAGCTGCCGGTCAGGCCACAGATCAGCACCAGCACGGCGCAAGTGATGTAGGCGCCGATCGCCTCGCCATAGCTGACCCCGCCCAGGCTGGTGATCAGCAGGGCGGCGCCGGGGGTGGACCAGGCCACGGTGATCGGCGTGCGGTAACGCAGCGACAGGCCGATGCTGCACACCGCCATGCCGATCGACAACGCCCAGATCCATGACGAAATCTGCGCGCTGGTCAGCCCGGCAGCCTGGCCGGCCTGGAACATCAGCACCAGCGAGCTGGTATAGCCGGTGAGCATGGCGATGAAGCCGGCGACCACCGCCGACGGGGAGCTGTCTGCCAGGGGCCGCAGGCGTGCGGAAGTGGCATCGGTCATGAACAAAATCCTTGTAAAGGTGTAAGCAGTTTTTTCAGACTACAGCGAGCAAGGTTGATCCTTGCCATACAGCGGCCATTGCTTTTAGCCGTACAGTCGCCAACTATTGGGCGCAAATGCAGAACTGCACAGGCAGCCACAAGAATGGTGCCCGCTTTTGTAGGAGCAGCCTTGTGCTGCGAAGAGGCCGTTTCAGCCCATGCAGGTGCTGCGCCTGTAACGGCCTCTTCGCAGCACAAGGCTGCTCCTACAGGGCCAGGCGAGATCTTTGGCATAGAGGGGAGAGGGGCGATGTACAAGGTCTATGGCGACTACCAGTCGGGCAACTGTTACAAGGTCAAGCTGATGTTGAGCCTGCTGGGCCGGCCATATGAATGGCACCCGGTGGACATCCTCAAGGGCGAGACCGAAACGCCCGAGTTCCTGGCGATGAACCCTAACGGCAAGGTGCCGGTGCTGGAGTTGGAAGACGGCAGCTACCTGTGGGAGTCCAATGCCATTCTCAACTTCCTGGCCGATGGCAGCGAGTTTTTGCCCACCGAGCCACGCCTGCGCACCCAGGTGTTGCAGTGGCAGTTCTTCGAGCAGTACAGCCATGAGCCGTACATTGCCGTTGCGCGTTTCATCCAGTTCTACCTGGGGTTGCCGGACGAGCGCCTGGAGGAGTACCGCAAGCTGCACAAGGGCGGTTACAAGGCCCTGAGGGTGATGGAGCGGCAGCTGCAGATGACGCCGTACCTGGTCGGCGAGCAGTATTCGATTGCCGATGTGGCGTTGTATGCCTACACCCATGTGGCGCAGCAGGGCGGGTTCGACCTGGCCGACTACCCGGCAGTGAGGGCCTGGCTGGAGCGGGTCAGCAGCCATCCACGGCATGTGCCGATGGTGGGCTAGTTTCTAGCCTGTGCCGGCCTCTTCGCGGGCATGCCCGCTCCCACAGGTATTCCACAATATTCAGCCCTGTGGTGAACCTGTGGGAGCGGGCGTGCCCGCGAAAGGGCCAGTACAGGCCGCCTGCAAACGGTCAGGCCGACGCGAACCGCTCATCCAGGTAGGCAATGATCGCCTTGGACTCATACATCCAGGTCACCTTGCCCGCTTCTTCAATGCGCAGGCACGGCACTTTCACCCGGCCGCCACCTTCCTGCAGGGCCTGGCGGTGCACCGGGTCGTTCTTGGCATCGCGCAGCGCCACCGGCACGTTCAAACGGTGCAGGGTGCGGCGGGTCTTGACGCAGAACGGGCAGGCGTGGAACTGGTACAGCGCCAGGCCCTGGGCCGCTTGCTCGACGCGGGCCTGGGCGGCGGCGTCGCGCTTGCGCTTGGCCGGGCGGCTGATCCAGTCGCCGAACACGATGAGCTGGCCGAGGCCAACCCGCAGGGCTTTGACGATCATGGGCAACTCCTGAAATGAAAAAGCCGACCCGGCAGGGTCGGCTCGGGGTCAGCAGCCAATCACTTGATCAGGCTGAGGAACTCGCTGCGGGTGGCGGCGTTTTCGCGGAACTCACCCAGCATCACCGAGGTGATCATGGTCGAGTTCTGCTTCTCGACACCGCGCATCATCATGCACATGTGCTTGGCTTCGATGACCACGGCAACGCCGGCGGCACCGGTTACCTGCTGCACGGCCTCGGCAACCTGGCGGCTGAGGTTTTCCTGGATCTGCAGGCGGCGAGCGTACATGTCGACGATGCGCGCCACCTTCGACAGGCCCAGTACCTTGCCCTTGGGCAGGTAGGCCACGTGCGCCTTGCCGATGAACGGCAGCATGTGGTGTTCGCACATCGAATACAGCTCGATGTCCCGGACCAGCACCATTTCGCTGTTGTCAGAGCTGAACAGCGCGTTGTTGGTGACTTCTTCCAGTGTTTGCTCATAACCGCGGCAAAGGTACTTCATCGCCTTTGCAGCCCGCTTGGGCGTGTCGAGCAGGCCCTCACGGGAGACGTCCTCGCCAATCTGGCTGAGGATCTCGGTGTAGTTCTGTTCCAGGGACATGGATCTACCTGTGGGAAAAAATCGCAAAAACGAAGGGTACGGCGGTGAGGGCGGCGCTGCAAGCGCGGCGTTACTCGTCGCGGCCTTCGAGCATGGTTCGCTTGAGCATCACATACACCGCGCCGGTGCCGCCGTGGCGGGCGTTGCACGAGGCAAAACCGAGCACCTGCGGGTGCTGGCGCAGCCAGGTGTTGACGTGGCTCTTGATCATCGGGCGCTTGCCGTCCAGGCGCGCGGCCTTGCCGTGGGTAACCCGCACGCAGCGCACTTCCAGTTTGGTGGCTTCGGCGATGAAGTCCCACAGGGTTTCGCGGGCCTTTTCCACGGTCATGCCATGCAGGTCGAGGCTGCCCTCGAACGGGATCTGCCCCAGCTTCAGCTTGCGCAGCTGGCCTTCCTGCACGCCGTCGCGGCGCCACAGCAGCTCGTCTTCGGCGCCAACGTCGATGACGAACTGGTCGGACATGCCGTCGATCACCAGCGCCTTGTCACTGCGCACGGTCGCCGCCTGGCGCAGGCCGGCCAGCTTCTGGCGGTCGGCCTTGGGCTTGCCGACTTCGGCGCGGTCGTGCGTGATCGGTTTGACACCGCGCACTTCGGCCTTGAACAGGGAAAAATCGTCGTCTTGCATGATGCCTCCACGTGGGCGGCGTAGTTTACGCGACTGTGGGGCCTTGTGCAGCCTGTGCCGGCCCTTTCGCGGGCACGCCCGCTCCCACAGGGATATCACAGGGGCTGAAGGGAGCGGGGTACCTGTGGGAGCGGGCGTGCCCGCGAAGAGGCCGATACAGGTAATACAACCCCATCAGTCATGCTTCTTCATCAGGTGCGGCGAAAGGTTCAGTTCCCGCCCGCGGCGCAGGCGAATGCGGCTGCGCCGCCAGAAGCGCACGCCCAGCCAAAGCAGCAGCAAGCCGGCCACGGTGAGGATGCCGGCCAGCGGTTTGTTGGCATTGAGCTCCGCCAGGGCAGGGTAGTTGCCCAGCAGGCCGGCGACCCCGGCCATCGCCAGCAGCACGCCAAGGGTCGCCAGCATGGCCGACAGGCCGGCCGCCAGGCGGGCGCCCCAGTTACGCGGTTCGCGCGGGCGCAGGCGCTTGGCGTCGAAACTGCCTTTGAGCTTCATTCCGCTCTCCTCTGTGGATATCCGGAATTCGACCTGGAGCCGCCCATCGGGTTCCGCCCGGCTGCCGGGCGGTTGTACCAGCCGATCAGATCAGGCTGGCGGTGGGGGCCACGCAAGCGAAGTTGTCGGCCATCACGGCCATTTCGCACTGGTGGATCTGCGCGGCCGGGATCACCCCATCCTTGAATGCCAGGTCGCGGGTCGCCGAAGCGTCCTCCACCAAGGTGCAGCGGTAACCATAGTCCTTGGCGCGGCGTACCGTGGTGCTGACGCTGGAGTGGCTCATGAAGCCGCAGACGATCAGGTCCAGATGGCCCAGCGCCTGCAGGGTCTCATGCAGTTGGGTGTTCTTGAATGCATTGGGCATGCGTTTTTCGATGACGATTTCGCCTTCCAGCGGCTCCAGCCCCGGAATGAACTGGCCGGCCGGCCCTTGTGGGTCGAAGCGGCCACCGACAGTGCCCAGGTGGCGAACGTGGATGATCGGACGGCCGCTCTTGCGCGCGGCGTCGAGCAACCTGGCGATGTTGGCCACGGCCTCGTCCATGCCCGACAGCGCCAGGGGCCCGCTGAGGTACTCCTTTTGCGCATCGATGATGATCAGGCTGGCGTGGCTCAGCTTGGCCGGCGGGTAGTCGCGGCCAGTGAGGCGAAACATCGTGGTTGGAACGGACATCAAGGGCTCCTTGGATAGGGCTTTTGTATACCTATTCTCCCCTGCCTTGGCGCCAATGGGAATGGTTGACAACGCAAGCGGCATGGTTACTGGCTTGTGGCTAGTCATTGGGTAAGGCAAAGGAACAAATGTGCGGGTGGGGCTGTTAGACTTTTGTCCGGTCTGAATTAGGAGTACCCCGTGATCACATCCCGCCTGCGCACGCTGCGCGACTACATCCGCTGGGCGGTCAGCCGCTTCCACGAGCACGACCTGTTCTTCGGCCACGGTGCCGACAACGCCTGGGACGAGGCCCGCCTGCTGGTACTGGGGGCGGTGCACCTGCCGTGGGAGGTGGCCGACAGCTACCTGGACTGCATGCTCGAGGACGACGAGCGGGTACGCCTGCAGCACCTGCTGAAGCGCCGTATCGAAGAACGCGTGCCGGCCGCCTACCTGCTGGGCGAGGCCTGGTTCTGCGGCATGTCGTTCATCGTCGACGAGCGCGTGCTGGTGCCGCGTTCGCCGATTGGCGAGCTGATCGAGAAACGCTTCGAGCCGTGGCTGGCGAGCGAGCCGGCGCGCATTCTCGACCTGTGCACCGGTTCTGGCTGCATCGGCATCGTTGCCGCCGACGTGTTCCCCGAGGCCGAGGTAGTGCTGGCCGACCTGTCGTTCGAAGCGCTCGAAGTGGCCAACCAGAACATCGAACGCCACGGCCTGGACGGGCGCGTGTACACCGTGCAGGGCGATGGTTTTGGCGGTTTGCCGGGGCAGCGTTTCGACCTGATCCTGTCCAACCCGCCGTATGTCGATGCAGAGGACTTCGACGACATGCCGGCCGAGTATCACCACGAGCCCGAGTTGGGCCTGGCCTGCGGCAACGATGGCCTGGACCTGGTGCGGCGCATGCTGGCCGAAGCAGCGGACCACCTGACCGACAAGGGCTTGCTGATTGTCGAGGTGGGCAACAGCCAGGTGCATGTCGAGGCGCTGTACCCCGAAGTGGACTTTGCCTGGCTGGAGTTCGAGCGCGGCGGGCATGGGGTGTTCATGCTGACTGCCGAGCAGTGCCGCCAGCATCAGGAACTGTTCAAGGCCCGGGTCTGATTCATTGGGGCTGCGTTGCAGCCCATCGCGACACAAGGCCGCTCCTACAGGGATACGCGTCATCCCTGTGCTACGCGATTTCCTGTAGGAGCGGCCTTGTGTCGCGATGGGCCGCAAAGCGGCCCCAATTCCTAACGGCTAGGCGACGCGGTGTCAGCGCGTGGCAATCCAGATCAGTAACCCCGCCTGGAACACCGCAAACGCCACCAGGCAGGTAATGGTAAAGCGCAACCCGCTGTCTTCACGCTGGTACTTGGCAACCCGTTCATCCCGCTCACGCAGTTGCCCTTCCTTCTCCTGCAACTGCTGGTCAGCCTGCTGCAGCAGGCCGGCAGCATCCAGTATCCCCACTCGCTGCAAGCGCTCGCTGTTCCACGCGCCCTTGAGCTGGCCCACCGTCATTTCCACGGTACGGCCCTTCAGATGCTGGCTGTCCTCGTACTCCACCTCGATACCCATGCCGCGCAGGCAGTGGTCACGACGCAGGCGTGAGTCTTCGTTCAGCGCATCCTTGCTCGGCAGCGCCATGCCCTCGATCTGGTAGTGCGACCACTTGCGCTGCAGCCACTGCGCGGCCTGAGCCAGCAGGAAGCGGCCGATGCCACGGTTCAGCGGCTCCAGTTGCAGGCCATGTTCATTTCCGATGCGCACCCGGCGCGCGGTGTGGTCGACGCGAATGTCCAGGCGGTTCTGTTCCTTGTGCACCTTCTGCCCGGGCAGCTGGATTTCCATGCGCAACAGGCTGTGGGCTTTGTCGTGGCGTTCGGCATAGCCGAACTGCACAAAGCGCAGCGGCCGTGCGCCGGTGTTGCGGTCGGTGGGCAGGGCGGCCAGGCGCAACAGCTGGAAATGTTCGGCGGCCAGCTCGGCCCAGGGTAGGGCGGGGCTTTCCTCGGGCTCTTCGGCCGGCTCTACGGCGGCGGGGGCGGTTGTCATCAGGGCTTGTCCTCAAGTGCGTGCCGGCTGCAAGAGGGGGCACTGCGTGCCCCTTTCGCGACGCAAGGCCGCTCCTACAGAGGATCGCGCATCGCAGAGACGACGCGTAACGCTGTAGGAGCGGCCTTGTGTCGCGAAGGGCCGCGCAGCGGCCCCAATTTTCGCCGTTATCCACCCTATCGGCAGAAGCGCCCAGGACCTGAGCCTATTTCCCTTACGCCGAAGGCAAATGCTGGATAAACGTCACAATCTGCTCGCCAAGCTCCCTTGCCAGCGGCAGTTCAGGGTTGAGGTAGCTGTCGCGCTGCTGGCTCATCGCCTTGGGGCTGATGCGCAGCATGTGGTTCATGCCATCGATCAGCACCAGTTGGGCATCCGGCTTGGCAGCCTTCAGCCGTTCGGCGTCGACCACGCCCACCTGCACGTCGTTGCGCCCCTGCACGATCAGCGCGGGCATGGGCAGGCGGGCAAAGGCCGCCGCCGGGTTCTGCTGGAACAGCGAAATCAGGTAGGGCTGCACGCTGGGGCGGAACACCTGGCGCAGCGGCGCCGGCACCTCCAGGCTGGTCTCCCCGGCCTGCAAACGGTCGAGGAGGGCGCTGCCACCGGCCAGTTGTGCCGGCGGCAGGCGCTGGGCCAGCTGTTCGCGCAGCACGTCGGCCAGCGGCCGGCCGCTGCCGGCCAGGGTAATCACCGCGCTGGCGCCGGCCTGCTCGGCGGCCAGGCTGGCGATCAGCGCGCCTTCGCTATGCCCGATCAGGATCAACGGGCCAAAGCGCGGGTCGGCCTTGAGCTTGTGGCTCCAGGCGACCACGTCGGCCACGTAGCGCTCCACGCTCAGGTCACGCTCGTCGGGCGTGGCCGGCTGGCTGGCGGCCACCCCGCGCTTGTCGTAGCGCACGCTGGCGATGTGCTCGTTGGCCAGCAGCAGGGCCAGGCGCTTGAGGTTGTCGACCCGGCCTGACGCCGGGTTGTTGCCGTCACGGTCGGTGGGGCCGGAGCCGGCGATGATCAGCACCACCGGTGGCGGGGTGGGCTGTTGCGGCAGCAGCAGGCTGCCGTGCAGCACGCCCTGGCCGGTGTCGAGGTCGATCGGGCGTTGCAGCACGGTGGGGGCGGCGGCCTGGGCCAGGCCGGTGCACAGCAGGAAGAAGAGGGCAACGAGGCGCGACATCATGCGGTACTACATGGGGAGATGAGGGTTTGACCCAGTGTTTGCGGGAAGGTTCTCGGGCCTTGCCTGGCAGGTTCGGCCTCTTCGCGGGCTCGCCCGCTCCCACAGGTTTACCACAGGCCTGAGCCGTGTGGGGTACCTGTGGGAGCGGGCGAGCCCGCGAAGAGGCCAGCACAGGCGATCAATCCATCTGTATACTGCCGCTTTCGTTCACTTCAGGCAGATCTCGCGGAGCGTCCATGTCCGGCAATACCTACGGCAAGCTGTTCACTGTCACCACCGCTGGCGAGAGCCATGGCCCGGCGTTGGTCGCCATTGTCGATGGATGCCCACCGGGCCTGGAAATTTCCCTCGCCGACCTGCAGCACGACCTCGACCGGCGCAAGCCCGGCACCAGCCGGCACACCACCCAGCGCCAGGAAGCCGACGAGGTGGAGATACTCTCCGGCGTGTTCGAAGGCCGCACCACCGGCTGCTCGATCGGCCTGCTGATCCGCAACACCGACCAGAAGTCCAAGGACTACTCGGCGATCAAGGACCTGTTCCGCCCGGCCCACGCCGACTACACCTACCACCACAAGTACGGCATCCGCGACTACCGCGGCGGTGGCCGCAGCTCGGCCCGCGAAACCGCCATGCGCGTGGCCGCCGGTGCCATCGCCAAGAAATACCTGGCCACCCAGGGCATTACCGTGCGCGGCTACATGAGCCAGCTGGGCCCGATCGAAATCCCGTTCAAGACCTGGGAGTCGGTGGAGCAGAATGCCTTCTTCAGCCCTGACCCGAGCAAAGTGCCGGAGCTGGAGGCCTACATGGACCAGCTGCGCCGTGACCAGGACTCGGTGGGTGCCAAGATCACCGTGGTCGCCGAAGGCGTCATGCCGGGCCTGGGCGAGCCTATCTTCGACCGCCTCGACGCCGAACTGGCCCACGCGCTGATGAGCATCAACGCGGTCAAGGGCGTGGAAATCGGCGCCGGCTTCGCCAGCGTGGCCCAGCGCGGCACCGAGCACCGTGACGAACTGACCCCGGAAGGCTTCCTCAGCAACAATGCTGGCGGCATCCTCGGCGGTATTTCCTCGGGCCAGCCGATCGTTGCCCACCTGGCGCTGAAGCCGACCTCCAGCATCACCACCCCGGGCCGCTCCATCGACATCGACGGCAACCCGGTGGACGTCATCACCAAAGGCCGCCACGACCCGTGCGTGGGCATCCGCGCCACGCCGATCGCCGAGGCGATGATGGCCATCGCGCTGATGGACCACCTGCTGCGCCACCGCGCGCAGAATGCCGATGTGAAGGTGAATACCCCGGTGCTGGGCCAGCTCTGATTCGCTTGCACTGGCCCTATCGCCGGCAAGCCAGCTCCCACAGGATTACCACAAGCCTGAACATTGTGGGGTACCTGTGGGAGCTGGCTTGCCGGCGATAGGGCCAGTAACGGCAACCCCATAGGCCACCCCATGCAACCAATCCCCTACTGGCGCCTGTCCAGCTTCTATCTGTTCTACTTCGCCCTGCTCGGTTCCACCGCCCCGTTCCTGGCGCTGTACTTCGACCACCTGGGCTTCTCTCCGGCACGCATCGGCGAGCTGGTGGCCATCCCCATGCTCATGCGCTGCATCGCCCCCAACCTGTGGGGCTGGCTGGGTGACCGCACCGGCCAGCGCCTGCTGATCGTGCGCCTGGGCGCATTGTCGACCCTGGCCACCTTCGCCCTGATCTTCCTAGGCAAAAGCTACGCCTGGCTGGCGCTGGTCATGGCCCTGCACGCGTTCTTCTGGCATGCGGTGCTGCCGCAGTTCGAGGTCATCACCCTGGCTCACCTGCAGGGGCAAACCGCGCGCTACAGCCAGGTGCGCCTGTGGGGCTCGATCGGCTTCATCCTCACCGTGGTCGGCCTGGGCCGGCTGTTCGAGTGGCTGAGCCTGGATATCTACCCGGTGGCGCTGGTCACGATCATGGCCGGCATCGTCGCCGCCAGCCTGTGGGTACCCAATGCCCAGCCGGTGGAGCAGGGCGAGCGCAGCGGCGCGGGCGGCTTCCTGCAGCAGCTGCGGGCGCCCGGTGTGATCGCGTTCTACGCCTGCGTGGCACTGATGCAACTCAGCCACGGGCCGTACTACACCTTCCTCACCCTGCACCTGGAACATCTGGGCTATGCCCGGGGTGCCATTGGCTTGCTGTGGGCACTGGGGGTGGTGGCCGAAGTACTGGTGTTCATGGCCATGAGCCGCATCTTCGCGCGCTTTTCGGTGCAGCAGGTGCTGCTGGCCAGCTTCGTGCTGGCGGCGCTGCGCTGGCTGTTGCTGGGCAACCTGGCCGGTGAGCCGGCGGTGCTGGTGTTCGCCCAGGTGCTGCATGCTGCCACCTTCGGCTGCTTCCATGCCGCCAGCATCGCTTTCGTCCAGGCAAGCTTCGGCGCCCGCCAGCAGGGCCAGGGCCAGGCGCTGTATGCGGCGCTGTCGGGCACTGGCGGTGCGCTGGGGGCGTTGTATTCGGGTTACAGCTGGAAACTGCTGGGCCCCACCTTCACCTTTGGTATGGCCAGTGCCGCAGCCTTGGCTGCAGCCGTTATCATTGCCCTTTGTTCGCAACCGACCAGGACCCGCCCCTGATGAGCATTCTCAGCGTTTTCCACCCCTCCAGCCCGGAACTGCCGAACAAGGTGCTGACCCACCACGACGACATCGCCGCCACCCTGGCCGAGCAGGGCGTGCGCTTTACCCAGGCCGAGCATGGCCTGCGGGTGCGCCCGGGCACGGCCCAGGACGAGGTGCTGGAGGCCTGCCGCGATCACCTGGACCAGTTGATGACGGCGCATGGCAGCAAAGCCTTCGTGGTGCTCAACCGTGACGGCGAGGCCCCGGCGCAGGTGGATGTGCGCGATGAGCATGTGCATGACGCCGACGAGGTGTTTGCCGTGGTCAGCGGGCGGGCGCAGGTTGGCCTGCGGTTGGGGGATTGGGTGTATTCGGTGCTGTGCGAGAAGGGTGACCAGCTGGTGGTGCCAGCGGGGACCCGGCGCTGGGTCGAGCTGGGCGATGCGCCGTTTTGCCTGGCGTTGCGGTTGTATGGCAGCGAGCAGGGGATGCAGCCGAGGTTTACCGGGGATGTGACTGCGCGGGCGTTTCTGGGCATTGATGAGTTGTAAGGCTTTGCCGGCCTCTTCGCAGCACAAGGCTGCTCCTACAAGTAAAACGCGAAGCCTGAGGCCGGCGCGGGCTTTGTAGGAGCAGCCTTGTGCTGCGAAGAGGCCAGTTAAACCAACACAAAACTCAGCGATAAGTCGGCAAGGCAAACCGCTGCTGGCTCTGCAGCATCGAAATCACCGGCAGTTCACTGGCCTGTTCGGCCAGATCCCGGCGAATCGCACTGATCGCCCACGAAAGCTGTTCGGCACTGTGCAATTGCGTATAGGTCAGTACCCGGCGGGTGACCTTGCCATCAGCAGCGCGCAGGGTCAGCAGCACACCGCCGTCGGGTCGGGCCTGGGTATTCACCTGGTAGGCCGAAAATACCGAAACGAACTTTTCCTGGATGAGGTCCATATCAACTCCTGGCTGTTGCGTGGCAGACGTGAGTTGATTATTGCAGTGACCGTGCCAGGAAATTTTTTCTGAAAAATCCCTTTAAAATCAGTTGCTTACGCATTTTTTTTCGAAGCGCTGTCGTGCAAGCTGCACGGTCGTGCATTTTGCACAGTGCATATTGCACGACCCGTGGCCAGCTATCGCCCCGATAGAATCTGAACCTTTGACCCGGCAGCCTTGCCTGACAAAGACTTGGGCAACGATTTCTGCCAGGAGGTTCCAAATGTCCACCCAACCCACGCCTGCCACCATGACCGACGACGAAACCGCCGCCTTCGCCGAGCAGGTGTTCGAACGTGCTCGCCAAGGCGATGCCGAGATGCTCGGGCGCCTGCTTGCCAGTGGCCTGCCGGCCAACCTGCGCAACCACAAGGGTGACACCCTGCTGATGCTGGCCAGCTACCACGGCCACCACGGCGCAGTGCGCGTGCTGCTGGCGCATGGCGCCGACCCGCTGATTGCCAACGATAACGGCCAGCTACCCATCGCCGGTGCCGCGTTCAAGGGCGACCTGGCCATGATCCGCCTGTTGCTGGAGCACGGCGTACCGGTGGATGCCGCCGCGCAGGATGGCCGCACCGCGCTGATGCTGGCGGCCATGTTCAACCGCGGCGAAATCCTCGACTACCTGCTGGCCCAGGGGGCCGACCCGGCCCGTCAGGATGCCCGTGGTACCACCGCGCTGATGGCAGCGCAAACCATGGGGGCCGTGGACGCCGCAGCGCGCCTGCAAGTGCTGGCCGGCTAACCGCAAGGGGGCATTTGCGGCTATCCTTGGCGACTTTTCACCCGTCGCAGGCCCCCTTTCATGAAAACTCAGTTGCTCGAATTCATCAGCCTCATTGGCGCTGGCTGCATGCGCGAGGAAGACATCGAGCGCATCGCCGACGAGGCCGCCCAGGCCTACGCCGACCCCGCCGCCTTCCTGGCCGCCAACCCCGACATCAACTACGACGACAGCTTCCCCATCCCGCTGGGCGAATGGGTGGTGCTGGGCAGCCTGCCGGACACCGTGGTGTTCCAGGCCGACAGCTACCAGGACCTGTTCCAGCAGATCAGCGATTCGTTCGACCAGAGCGTGCCGTTCACCCTCAAGCCCAAGCAACTGGCCCGCACCGAGCCGCTGACCGCACTCAACCGCATCCAGGTGCAGATGGGCGCGCTGAACAAAGAGGCCGGTGGTTATGTGCTGCTCAACTTCAGCCAGTTGCTGGATGACGAGCTGCAGATGGTGATGGTGGGGCAGAACGACCTGGCGCGGGTGCTGGAGCTGGGGGCAGAGGTGGGGATCAAGGTCGAGCCGGCCCTGGAGGCCCTGAAGGTCGCCGTGCACGTCTGATTTCCGCGTTTGCTTCTTCGCGGGCATGCCCGCGAAGAGGCCGGTTCAGGCAACCTGAATAGTCAGCCCAGTGCGGTATCCAGGAACATCATCACCGCAAACCCACCCATCAACCCCAGGGTCGCCGCTGTCTGGTGCCCATTGCGGTGGGTTTCGGGAATCACCTCGTGGCTAACCACAAAGATCATCGCCCCCGCCGCCAGCCCCATGCTCACCGGGTAGGCCAGGGCAAAGCCGGTTGAAATCCCCAGGCCGATCACCGCTCCCAGCGGCTCCATCAGCCCCGACCCGATCGCCACCAACGCAGCCTTCAGGTTCGACAACCCGGTAGCGCGCAAGGCCAGCGCCACGGCCAGCCCCTCGGGGATGTCCTGGATGGCAATGGCGCTGGTCAGCGGCAGGCCGATGTTCATGTCGCCATTGGCAAAGCTCACGCCAATGGCCATGCCCTCAGGCAGGTTGTGCAGGGTAATCGCCAGCACGAACAACCAAACCCGGCTGATGCGCTCGGCCTCCGGGCCGCACGGGCCGGTGCTTTCGTGTTCATGCGGGGTGAAGCGGTCCAGGCCCAGCATCAGCAGCACGCCCAGGCCCATGCCCAGCACCACGGTAAAGGCCGCGGCCGGGCCGTTGCCGGTAATTTCGCGGGCGGCATCCAGGCCCGGTAGAATCAGCGAAAACGAACTGGCCGCCAGCATCATGCCGGCGGCAAAACCCAGCATCACATCCTGGGTGCGCGCCCTGACATCGCGCAGCACCACCGCCAGCACCGCGCCCAGCGCCGTGGCGCCAAAGCCGGACAACCCGCCCAGTGCGGCCAGATGCAGGTTTTCGGCGTGGTCGCCGTTCACTGCGTTCCACAGGCTTGCCCCCAGCAGTACCAGTACCACCAGCAGGCTCAGGGCCAGGCCGGCGCCTATCCATGGGTTGTCGTGCATCTGTTGGCGCCAGGCGCTGACGGGCGAGGGCAGGGCAACGGGGTGGGTATGAGCGGGGGGCATGGCAACCTCGAAATCAATGGATACAGCAGTTTAAGCAGTGACCCGCGCAAACGGCCAAGGATTCCCTTCTATCGACGTGATAGCTGGCTATGCTGTGGCAAAGCCTCTGGACAGGAGTTTAGGCATGGGGTCGACGTTCAACAGCCTGGTCGGGCTGATCATCCTGGCGCTGGATATCTGGGCCATCCTCAATGTGATCAAGAGTGGCAGCGAAGTGGGCATCAAGGTGTTGTGGATCCTGCTGATCGCCTTGCTGCCGGTGGTGGGCCTGGTGATCTGGGCGATTGCCGGGCCGCGGGGGAATGTGCGGATCTGAATGGCTGTGCTGGCCTCTTCGCGGGCACGCCCGCTCCCACAGGGATATCACCGGCACCGAGGGCAGTGATCCCCTGTGGGAGCGGGCGTGCCCGCGAAGAGGCCGTAACAGACAAAAGCGGCAACACCCCCGTGACAAAATTTTCACATTGGTTTAAACAGAATCCGCACCCGCACAATGCTGCGTTGGTATACACCTGCGCCATCTCCGCAAACCCGCAATCCTAGGACCTTCCCATTCATGGCTAACCCGGACGCCTTGAAGCAACGGGGCGCGCGAGCGTCGTTCTCGCCCACCCTGAAATCCCACCTGGCCTACACGCTGCTCAGCGGTCTGGTGATCATGCTGATGCTCAGCCTCGTGCGCCTGGCGCTGCTGGTCTACAACAGCGACATGATCGGCGATACCCCCAATGCGACCGTCGCCGAAGGCTTCCTCAACGGCTTGCGCTTCGACCTGCGGGTGGTGGTGTACATCAGCATTCCGCTGCTGCTGGCCATCCTTAGTCCCTGGGCCATGGCCCGGCGTGGCCTGTTCCGTTTCTGGCTGACCATCACCTCGAGCGTGGTGATGTTCCTCGGCCTGATGGAGATGGACTTCTATCGCGAGTTCCACCAGCGCCTCAACGGCCTGGTGTTCCAGTACATCAAGGAAGACCCGAAGACCGTGCTGAGCATGCTCTGGTACGGCTTCCCGGTGGTGCGCTACCTGCTGGCCTGGCTGTTCGGCACCTGGCTGCTGAGCCTGCTGTTCAAGGGCATCGACCGCATGACCCGGGGCAATGGCGCCGGCGAGGTCACCCTGCAGCGCCGCGCGGCGCCGTGGTACAACCGCCTGGCGGTGTTCATGGTGATCCTGCTGGTGGCCGTGGTCGCCGCCCGTGGCACACTGCGCCAGGGCCCGCCGATGCGCTGGGGTGATGCCTTCACCACCGATTCCAACTTCGTCAACCAGCTGGGCCTGAACGGCACCCTGACCCTGATCGATGCTGCCAAGAGCCGCTTCGGCGAAGACCGCGCCAACATCTGGAAACCGGTGCTGGAGCAGGACGTGGCCACGCAGAGCGTGCGCGAGCAGCTGCTGACCGCCAACGACACCCTGGTTGATGCCGACGAGGCTGCCATCCGCCGCGACTTCGTGCCGCCGGCCGAGCGCACCCTGCCGATCAAGAACGTGGTGGTGATCCTGATGGAAAGCTTCGCCGGCCACTCGGTGGGCGCGCTGGGCAGCCCCAACAACATCACCCCGTACTTCGACAAGCTGGCCAAAGAGGGCCTGCTGTTCGACCGCTTCTTCTCCAACGGCACCCATACCCACCAGGGCATGTTTGCCACCATGGCCTGCTTCCCCAACCTGCCAGGCTTCGAATACCTGATGCAGACCCCGGAAGGCGGCCACAAGCTGTCTGGCCTGCCAGCCTTGCTCAGCGCCCGCGATTACGACGACGTGTACGTCTACAACGGCGACTTTGCCTGGGACAACCAGTCCGGGTTCTTCGGCAACCAGGGCATGACCACCTTCATTGGCCGTAACGACTTCGTCAACCCGGTGTTCTCCGACCCGACCTGGGGCGTGTCCGACCAGGACATGTTCGACCGCGGCGCCGAAGAGCTGGCCAAGCACGATGGCAAGAAGCCGATCTACGCGCTGCTGCAGACCCTGTCCAACCACACCCCGTACGCGCTGCCCAAGGACCTGCCGGTAGAGCCGGTAACCGGCCAGGGCCGCCTGGACGAGCACCTGACCGCCATGCGCTATTCGGACTGGGCGCTGGGGCAGTTCTTCGAGAAGGCGCGCAAGGAGCCGTACTTCAAGGAAACCCTGTTCGTCATCGTTGGCGACCATGGCTTTGGCAACCACCAGCAGGTCACCGAGCTGGACCTGGGCCGCTTCAACGTGCCGCTGCTGCTGATTGCCCCGGGCATCCAGGAGAAGTTCGGTGCGGTCAACCACACCGTGGGTACCCAGGTCGACATCGTGCCGACCATCATGGGCCGCCTGGGTGGCCAGGCCCGTCACCAGTGCTGGGGCCGCGACCTGCTCAACCTGCCTGAGGGCGACCAGGGCGTGGGCATGATCAAGCCATCGGGTAGCGAGCAGATCGTCGGCCTGGTGCAGGGCGACCGCATCCTGATCGAGTCCAAGGACATGACCCCGCGCATGTACCGCTACCAGTTGGGCAGCGAGTTCAAGGCCGAGCTGATCGAAAGCCCGGACCAGCCGGAAATGCTGAAGAAGCTGGAAGCGTATATCCAGACCGCGACCAAGAGCTTGCTGGATAACACTGCCGGTGTAGTGCACGGCACGCCGAAGTAGATCGGGGCCGTTTCACGGCCCATTCGCGGGCACGCCCGCTCCCACAGGTACAGCACAGGTTTCGGACCTTGTGGTGGCCCTGTGGGAGCGGGCGTGCCCGCGAATGGGCCCAACACAAATCCCTCAGACTGAACATTCTCCCCACCTCAAGGTCACTTGTTTCAGGCATCACACACCCGGTGTTCGTTGACTTAGAGGGTTCGTTCAATGAAAGAGTGGGAAGTCATCTTTGCCGACCAGAAGGGCGTGCTCACCACCCTGACGCTGCACGGCGACCAGTGCCCCAGCGAGGAGGACGCCGCGCGGGCCATCCGTTCGCACCTGTTCCCGGTGATGGACGAGCTGGACCTCAACGACTTCCAGGACCGCACTGTTTCACCCACCGCACGCTGGCTCAAGGAACAGAGTGGCGTGACCATCACCAGCATCCACGAAACGCCCTGAACCACACGTTTGCGTGGTGCCCTGGCAGGCACTACGCTGCAAGAAGGTGCCGGCCTATTCTGCGGGTCGGCACCGCATCCCTTCGCGTCTTGCATCAGCTCGAACTGCCCGGCCGCTGCCGGCAGGTGCGTAGTGCACGGAAAGTCTATCCATCGCATTATTCAGGAGGACGTTTCATGAGCAGCCAGAACGACGATATCAGCAGCAACGTCCTGCGCCAGATGAAGGCAGGCGGTTTCGACTTCACCCAGATCCACCCCATCGAGTTCTACGCCATATTCCCCGACGAAGCAGGGGCCCGCCGCGCGGCCGGGCAGTTTCGCGGTGAATCGCTGAATGCCCAGGTGAAGGAGCTGGGCGACGGTGCCTGGCATCTGGAGCTGAGCAAGGTCATGTATGCCACCCATGGCGGGATTGGCGACTTCGAAGAGGCCTTCGAGCAGCTGGTGACACCTTATGGCGGTGAGGTGGAAGGGTGGGGGGTCAAGCAGGAGCGGCCCATAGCCTGAGATTTTTGGGAATTTGGGGCCGCTTTGCGGCCCTTTCGCGACACAAGGCCGCTCCTACAGGCGTGCGCGTACCCTTGTAGGAGCGGCCTTGTGTCGCGAAAGGGGCGCAAAGCGCCCCCAGGTTCTCAAGGCCTGCGCCCGGCCATATGCCTCAAATAGGCCAGCAATTCATCCAGCTCCGTTTCACTCAAGACACTTTCTGCAAACCCCGGCATCTTCGCCTGCGGCCACTGCCTCAGGCTCTGTGGGTCACGAATCAGCTGGCGTAGATATTCAGGCCGAAAATACTCGGTCGGGTTATGCGGCACATTCAGGTCCGGCCCTACCTGTGCATCCCCCGCGCCATTCAGCCGGTGACACGCCAGGCAGTTCTGCTGGAACAAGGCAAAGCCCCGGCGCACCGGGTTGTCGGCCGACAGCTTCGGGTCGGGCAGCAGCGCCGGAAAACGCGCCTCGACAGAAGCCAGCTTGCGAATCGTGGAAATCTGGAACGGCCACTGCTCCGGGCGGATGCCGCTGGCCTGCGGTGCAGTCCACACCAGGTAGAACGGCCCCGCACTTGGCTTGCCCTGGCCCAGTGGTGGCCACGGCCGGCCCGGCTCCTCCACCGCCAGCCAGGCCTGTGCCGGCCCGTGCTGCAACAGTGGCGCCGCCGGCATTTCGGCGGCAAAACCGTCCAGCGCCACCGCCTGCAGGTGGTCGCTGGCGTTCACGCCATCCAGCAGCGCGGCCAGCGGCACCGCCCGATAATGCATGGGCTGCTTGTAGGAAACGTCCTGGTCGATGCTGATGTCCCGGGCCTGCGGGTGGTCGAGCAGTTCGGCACTGCTCCACTGGCGCGTCGTAGCGCCCAGTTCAAGGTGCAGTTGCGCCGCCGACAGCGGCAGGCTCAGGAGCAACACTAACAGTGCAAGGCAGTGGCGCATGGGTAATCTCCGACCATCAAGGCCAGCAGGTTACCTGTGCGTTGCCTGTTGGCGCCACAGCGGCAGTCAGCCGAACAAACGTGTGAGGTTCGGCAGGATCAGCAGCAAAGTCGTGGCGAAGAGAATGAGCCCAGCTTGGCGAATTTTTGATTGTCTGAACATGGCGGACCGCCTTCTTGTTGTTATTCCTGAATACCCGTTGGCTTCCCTGTCGCGCTTCGGGTCGATCGCAGTGGCGTTGCGTGACGCCTGAACTGCCTGCCTCTTGAAAGTGGATATACAACCAACAGTAGGGTGTGCGTCATCCATGTTTGAGAACCCTTTGTTCTAATACTGTAGTTCGTTGATTTCGTCTGGCTATGAGGCCAAGTGCCAGCCGGCTGGCATGCTCTGGCTAGACGGTGGCGCAAGTGCCAGCAGGGCACCGACGAAATGTGACCGTTCGTCAGTGCGGCCTACTTGCTTGTACGTGCCTTTCGCGTCAGTCTCTACAGCAGATTCCCACCCATGTCGTTCAGGACTACCCCTATGTCGTTACGCATCTGCATCCTTGAAACCGATGTCCTGCGACCGGAGTTGACCGCGCAGTACCAGGGCTACGGCAGGATGTTCGAGCAGCTCTTCTCGCGTCAGCCGATCGCCGCCGAGTTTCGTGTGTACAACGTGATGAATGGCGATTACCCCGCCGACAACGAAGTGTTCGATGCCTACCTGGTGACGGGCAGCAAGGCCGACTCGTTTGGTATCGACCCGTGGATCCAGACCCTCAAGGCCTACCTGCTGAAGCTGTACGAGCGTGGCGAGAAGCTGCTGGGTGTGTGTTTCGGCCACCAGTTGCTGGCGTTGACCCTGGGTGGCAAGGCCGAGCGTGCCGAGCAGGGCTGGGGCGTGGGTATCCACCGCTATTCGCTGGCGGCCCATGCACCGTGGATGGACCCGGAGGTGTCGGAGCTGACCTTGCTGATCAGCCACCAGGACCAGGTGACCGAGCTGCCGGAAGGCGCCACGGTGATCGCCTCCAGCGATTTCTGCCCGAACGCTGCGTACCACATTCGTGACCAGGTGCTGTGCTTCCAGGGGCACCCCGAGTTCGTGCACGACTACTCCCGCGCACTGCTCGATGCGCGCCAGGAGTATCTGGGTGATGAGGTGTACCACAAGGCCGTGGCCAGCCTGGCCACTGAGCACCAGGGCGACCTGGTGGGGGAGTGGATGTTGCGGTTTATCCAGCAACCGGTGAGCAAGCACAGCGCGGCCTGAAGCCGAGCGTTGTTTTTGTAGGAGCAGCCTTGTGCTGCGAAGAGGCCCTCACGACCACATAGCATCTGTTGGTCTTGCCGGCCTTTTCGCAGCACAAGGCTGCTCCTACAGGAAGCGCGCCGGGCCTGGGGTCAAAGCCAGCCAGACTTCTTGAAGCTGGCATACAACGCGGTACAGCCCAGCCCGATCACCCCCAGCACCCCGAAGTACCCATAGTGCCACCCCAGCTCCGGCATGTTCTGGAAGTTCATCCCGTAAACCCCGGCAATTGCCGTGGGGAACGCCAGGATCGCTGCCCAGGCTGCAAACTTGCGCTGCACGATGCTCTGCCGTGACGACTCCAGCAGCATGCCGATCTCGATGGTCTGGCTGGCGATGTCGCGGATGCCAGCCAGGTCTTCCATCTGCCGCGTCACATGGATCTGCACATCACGGAAGTACGGGCGCATGTTCTTGTCGATGAACGGGAAGCTCAGGCGCTGCAGTTCCTCGCTCACTTCCACCATCGGTGCCACGTAGCGGCGCAGGCGCAGGATGTCGCGGCGCAGGCTGTGCAAGCGGCGGATATCGTCCTCTTGCAGCGAACCGCCAAGCACGCTCTGCTCCAGCTCTTCGATCTCGCCATGAATGGCCTCGCTGACCGGCTGGTAGTTCTCGGTGACGAAGTCGAGCAGGGCGTACAGCACGAAGTCTTCGCCGTGCTCCAGCAGCAACGGCCGCGCCTCGCAGCGCTGGCGCACCAGGGCATAGGATTTCGAGTGGCCGTTGCGGCAGGTGATGATGTAGCCGTTGCCGGCGAAGATGTGGGTTTCGATGAACTCCAGCTTGCCTTCGTGGCGCACCGGCGAGTAGGTGACGATGAACAGGGCGTCGCCAAAGGTTTCCAGCTTGGGCCGGCTGTGCTTTTCCAGGGCGTCTTCGATGGCCAGTTCGTGCAGGTTGAACTGGCACTGCAGGTTGGCCAGCTCCTCTGCGTTGGGCTCTTCCAGGCCGATCCATACAAAGTGCCCCGGCTTGCGCGCCCACTCGCTGCCTTCATCGATGCTGATATTGGTGACCTTTCTGCCGGCGCTGTACACCGCCGATGCCACGACTCGACCCATGGTTGTTCGCTTATTCCGGTTGGACACGGGTTACAGCTTGGGCTGTAGTGGGCTCAAGAGCAACCTAGCGCTTGGCCAGTTCCCCTTCCATGCGGTCGATGCATTGCTGCATCTGCCCCCGGCACTGTTCGATCAGCGCCGGCATGTCCTGCAGGGTCATGCCCGCCGTGGCGATCGGTGGCAGCGAGCGCACGATCACCGTGCGCTGGCGCCAGCTGTTCAGGCTCAGGCGCCCGGCATAGCGGCTGACGCATACCGGCACGATCGGCACACCGGCCTCGATGGCCATGTGAAACGCGCCTTTCTTGAAGGCCAGCAGGTGCTCGCCGGGATTGCGCGTGCCTTCGGGGAAAATCCAGATCGAGGTATCGTCCTGCAGCACCCGGGTGGTCTTCTGCATGGCCTTGCGTGCCTGGTAGGCGTTCTTGCGGTCGACCAGCACGTTGCCACCCAGCCAGAACAGCTGGCCGAACAGCGGGATCCAGCCCAGGCTTTTCTTGCCGATGGCGACGGTGCGCTGCGGTACCACCTGGCCTAGCACGAACAGGTCGAAGTTGGACTGGTGGTTGGCGACGATCACGCAGCCTGGCGGCTGATCCCACAGCGGGCCGACTTCGGCCTTGACCCTGATGCGCATCAGCCAGGTGGCCGGCAGGCTGTAGAGGCGGGCGAACACGCGGCTGTTGTCGGGGTTGAAGGGGCGGCACAGGCCGATGACCAGGCCCAGGGTGCCAACCACAAGGAAATGCAGCGCCAGCAGGAACATGCGCAATGAATAAAGCATGGTACGACTCACACCAGACAGTCGCCGGGCAGTGTACGGATGTGCACTGGTTGGGGCAAACCCTGGAGCAAGCCTGTACTGGCCCTTTCGCGGGTGAACCCGCTCCCACAGGTACCTCATTGCTCTTGAGGCCTGCGATATCCCTGTGGGAGCGGGTTCACCCGCGAAGAGGCCGCTACGGTCAACCTGTATAGTGCTGGTCCAGCTCGATCGCCTTGTCCAACGCTTCCAGCAGCCCTTTGCGCACCTTCAGCTTGGTGTTCTTGTGCGCCAGCATGTTCAGCTTCTTCAGCTCCCGCGCTTTCTCCAGTGCCGCATCCTGCAGTTGCTCGGCCGGCACCACCTTGTCGAGGAAGCCTGCGTCCACCGCGCCCTGCGGGTCAAACACCTCGGCATTGATCACCGAGCGGTGGAAGGCCGAGCGGCGCAGGCGGTCGCGGGCCAGTTCGATGCCGACATGGTGCATGGTCATACCGATCTGCACTTCGTTCAGGCACACCTTGTACGGCCCTTCGACGCCAATGCGGTAGTCGACCGACAGCAGCAGGAACGCCCCCTTGGCGATGGCTGTGCCCGGGCAGGCGACGATGACCGGAAACGGGTGCGACAACAGGCGGCGGGCGAGGGTGGAACCGGCGGTGACCAGGCTGACTGCTTCCTTGGGGCCGCTGGTCATCACCTTGAGGTCGTAGCCGCCAGACAGGATGCCCGGCTGCCCGGTGATGATCACCACCGCACGCTCCTGCGTGGCGCGGTCGAGCGCGGCGTTGAAGGCGGCGATGACGTCTGGCGAGATGGCGTTGACCTTGCCGTTGTTCAGGGTCAGGGTAACGATGCCGTCTTCGGCGTGGTAGGTAATCAGCTCGCTCATGGCAGAGTCCTTTTGTTGGCGTGGCGACGACGTTACCCAGCGTCAGGGGCGAGGTAAAGCAGTAAGGCTGACTGGTCGGTCAGCGTTCGCCGGGGCTCAAGTGCAAATGCATGAAAAAATTGAAAAAAATGCTTGCCAAAGGGAAAGTCTTTCACTAAATTAGCGCACCTCGACAGGCTGCAAGGCTTGAAGAGAAACGGTGAAGTGTCCGAGTGGTCGAAGGAGCACGCCTGGAAAGTGTGTATACGAGAAATCGTATCAAGGGTTCAAATCCCTTCTTCACCGCCACATTCTACGAAGAGCCCCCGAGCTGAGAAGCCGGGGGCTTTTTGTTTTTGGGGCCTTTGGGGGCCGCTTTGCGGCCCATTCGCAGCACAAGGCTGCTCCTACAGGATGGGGTGCGCCCCTGTAGGAGCAGCCTTGTGCTGCGAATGGGCTGCAAGGCAGCCCCAAAAACCTAGAAGCTGACCGAAGCCGAAAGCCGAGCCGTCCGCGGCGCCCCCTGGAACAGGTAGTTATCCCCCAGGTAATCCCCCACATCGCGCCAATAACGCTTGTCGAACACGTTGTCCACAGTCAGCCGCAGCACCGTGTCATACCCACCAATGCGCGTGCGGTAGCGGCTACCCACATCGAACACCGTATACCCACCAACTTCGACATTTCCCGCCTGGCTCGCATACTTGCTGGCGCTGTAGCGCGCCCCGCCCAGCAGTGCCAAGCCCGGTACCGGCAGGGTGTATTCCGCCTGCAGCGCCGCCCGGAACCTGGGCACGTTGATCGCCTGGTGGCCTTCATAGGCATCGGTGTCGCTGTTCTGCACCCGCGCCCGAATCGCCGCAGCGCTGGCCTGCACCTGCAGGTTCGAGGTCACCCAGCCGCTGGCGCCCAGTTCCAGGCCGGTGTTCTTCTGCTGGCCTTGTTGCACATAGGTGAAAGTGCCGGCGCCGTCCGGGCGCGCGTACTGGTATGCCTGGCGTATCTGGAACAGTGCGGCGCTGAAGCTCAGGCCTTGCCAGTCATGCTTGAGGCCCAGTTCCAGTTGGTGCGAGGTCGTCGGTGCCAGGATTTCGAATTTGTTCTCGGCGAACCACGGTGCGGTGCCGCCTGCCGACAGGCCTTTGGAATAACTGGCATATACCGTGGTATCCGGCTGCGGCTTGTAGATGAGCGCGGCGTTGGGCAGCAACTCGTACTGCCGGGTATGGCGACCGGCAACGCCGTCCTCATTCCAGGTTTTCTCGTCCAGGCGTACTTCACGGGCACCCAGTACGGTCTGCCAGTGCTCGTTGAAGCTGATGCGGTCGCTCACGAACAACCCGTACTGGCGGCTGTCCAGGCGACGTTCGCTAGACCTGATGGGCTTGTCGGATGGGTCAAAGGCCGGTGCACCCGTGTAGATGTTGCCTGTACCTACCCATTCCATATAGCTGGGGCGCTGATCCAGCGTGCGCCGCTGCGCACTGGTGCCCACGGTCAGCTCATGCCCCACGCCCAGCGCATCGAAACGCCCGTTGAGCATGGCCTGCGCCTCGTCGGTACGGCGGGTGTCGTCGGGGCTGCGGAAGTCGTAGATGTCGTAGTCGCCGTTGCTGCCGAAGAACGCGCCTTCGCTCGAACCCCAGGCAAACGAGCTGTAGTCATCGATCACCACCTTGCTGCGCGAGGCGCTCAAGGTCCCGGTCCAGGCTTCGTTGAAACGGTACTCGAAGCGCCCACCCAGGTTCAGCGAATCGTTCTGCACCGGCTTGGCCCAGTGCTGGTAGGCCAGGCGGTCGTCGGGGTCGATGCCATGGGGGACTTCGCTGCCACCGAGCAGCTGGTATCCCGGCACCGAGCGCTGTTCGCGATGCTGGTATTCGGCATCCAGCTGCAGGGTGGCATCCGGGTTGATCTGCCAGTCGAAGGCCAGCGAGGCGAAGTCGCGCTTGCCGTCGGCGTGGTCGACGTAGGAGCGGATGTCTTCATGGGCCAGGTTGGCCCGCAGGCCGAACTGCCGCTCGCTGCCGAACCAGCCGCCCAGGTCGGTGGCCAGGTAGCGTTCGCCTTGTTCGTTGGTCGACACCGTGACGCTGCGCACGTCTTCGGCGCGCTTGGTCACGTAGTTGACCAGGCCGCCCGGCTCCGAAACACCGCTTTGCAGCCCGGACAAACCCTTGAGCAGCTCCACCTGCTGCTTGTTCTCCAGGGCCACGTTCTGCTCGCCGGCGATGGTCTGGCCATTGATGCGGTAGCTGCTGGCGGCATTCAGCTCGAAGCCGCGCACGTTGAAGTTTTCGTAGTAGCCGATGGGGGCGTAGCTTTCGCCCACCGAGGCGTCGCTTTGCAGCACTTCGCTGAGCTGGCGTACCTGGCGGTCTTCCAGCAGTTGCTGGTTGAACACGCTGATCGAGGCCGGGGTGTCGAGCAGGGGCGCGGGCTGGAAGCCGCCTACTGCTGCCTGGCGTGCCTGATAGCCGTCGTTGGTGTAGGTATCGGACACCTGCAGCGGGGCCAGTAGTACGGTGTCTTCGGCAAGCACATGGGGGCAATGCAGGGCCAGGCCCAGGCTGAGCAGGCTCAGGGGCAGGCGGGGGTGACGCGGGGGCATGCGGTGGGGCTCCTGGATGCGCGACACCTGTGCCGGCCTCTTCGCGGGTATACCCACAGGGACTGCGCCACACTCAAGGGCAGCGCTGTTCCTGTGGGAGCGGGCGAGCCCGCGAAGGGGCCAGTACAGGCCATGAAAAAAGGCGGCATCTTACAGCCGCCTTCAACATAAAACGATCCGGGCTTTGCGATATCCAGTCAGCCTTTGCGGGCCGGCCGCCTGTGCTGCCGCCAGTTGTCATCGATCTTCGACCAGGTCTTGCCATCGGTAATGGCCATGAGCTTGCGTCCGTCCTTGAAGGTGGCCAGGAAGGTGGCTTCCTCTTCCTTTCCACCCAGCCACAGCCCGGCCAGCAACCCCACCGGCCCGGCCACCAGGGCCCCGGCCATGCCCCAGCCCAGGGCACTGCCCAGGCTACGGCTGGACTCGAGGCTGGCCAGCCGCAGCTCGCTGATGCGTGCCAGGGAAATCCGCTCGCCCGGGGAGGGGCTGCGCGGGGTCTTGAGTGTGAGCGATCCGTTGCGATACTCGCCTTCGCCTTGCAAGAAATCGCCGGATTGCACCGTGAGTCTTGTCATAACGTCGTCCTGTCAGGGAAAGGGCATTGACCAGCGCCTACTGAGCGCTGCCCGGGCAGGCAAGTCAACGGCCATGCGACGGAGGGTCGTGCGGTGCATTGTCGCCATGGCTGATGGCCTCTTCGCGGGCACGCCCGCTCCCACAGGTACATCACATGCTTCATGCCAGTGACAAACCTGTGGGAGCGGGCGTGCCCGCGAAGAAGCCAACAAAAATTATTTCAGGCCGCTTGCAAAGCGCTCCTGCGCTTGCGCTCCGCCAACCCCCACGCCAGCAACGCCAGCCCGCCAATCACCAACCCGGCCAGCACAATCCCCATCCAGCCCTGGCGCTGGAACAACTGCGTGCCCAGCAACGACCCCAAGGCCCCGCCAATGAAGTAGCAGGTGATATACCCGGCATTCAGCCGCGTGCGCGCTTCGGGCCGCAGGGCAATCACCGCGTTCTGGTTGCTCACGTGCACCAGCTGCACCGCCAGGTCGAGCATCAGCACGCCCAGCAGCAAGGCCGGCAACGACTGCTCGGCAAAGCCCAGTGGGACCCACGACAGCAGCAACACCACCAGCCCCACGGTGGTACCCAGCGAGCCTTTGCCACGGTCGGCCAGGCGCCCGGCCCAGTTGGCCGACAGCGCACCCGCCGCACCGGCCAGGCCGAACAGGCCTATCACCGCGTCCGAATAGTGATACGGGCCTTTTGCCAGCAGGAACGCCAGCGGCGTCCAGAACAGGGCGAACAGGCTGAACGCCAGCAGGCCGAGTAGCGAGCGCAGGCGCAGCACCGGTTCTTCGAGGAACAGGCGGAACACCGAGCCGATCAGCGCCGGGTATTTCAGCCCGGCATGGCTGTGGTGTTGCGGCAGGCTGCGGTATAGCGCCACGGCGGTGATCGCCATCAGCACCGCGGCCAGCACGTAGATGCTGCGCCAGCCACCCAGCTCGGCCATGAAACCGGCGGCGGTACGCGCCAGCAGGATGCCCAGCAGCAGGCCGCTCATCAACGTGCCGACCGCGCGCCCGCGCTGGTGTGGCTCGCTGAGGGTCGCGGCCATGGGCACGAGGATTTGCGCCACTACCGAGAACAGCCCGGTCAGCGCCGTGCCAAGGATCAGCCAGGGCAGGCTCGGTGCGCAGGCACTGATGACCAGGCCCAGGGTGGAAATGGCGGTCATCACGGTGATCAGTCGACGCTGCTCGAACAGGTCGCCCAGCGGCGCCAGCAGCAACAGGCCGGCGCCATAGCTCAGTTGCGCGGCAATGACGATGCTGCCGGCACTGGCGGTGCTCAGGCCGAACTGCTGGGCGATGCTGTGCAGCAGTGGTTGCGCATAGTAGTTGCTGGCCACGGCCAGGCCGGTGGCGGTGGCCATCAGCAGGATCAGGGCGCGGCTGAGCGTGGGGGTATTCATGGGGTTCTCGTTGCAGACGGGAGGTAGGAGCAGGGTCAACCTGTGGCGGCCCCTTCGCGGGCTTGCCCGCTCCCACAGGATTATCACAGGGTTTGAGGCCGGTGGGATACCTGTGGGAGCGGGCGCGCCCGCGAAGAGGCCGGAACAGGCAACCCTTCAATCAGGCAGCAAACCCGCCATCGACCGTCAGGCTGGCCCCAGTGACATACCCCGCCTCAGGCCCCGCCAGGTAAGCCACGAAGCTGGCAATCTCATCCGCCTCGCCATAGCGCCCGATCGCCATCAGCGGGATCAGGCTGTCAGCGAACTCGCCGCTGGCCGGGTTCATGTCGGTGTCCACCGGCCCTGGCTGCACGTTGTTCACGGTAATGCCTTTGGGCCCCAGGTCACGGGCCATGCCGCGGGTCAGGCCGACCAGCGCCGATTTGCTCATGGCATAGGGGGCGCCGCCGGCAAACGGCATGCGCTCGGCATTGGTGCTGCCAATGTTGATGATGCGCCCACCTTGGCCCATGTAGCGTGCCGCGGCCTGGCTGGCGACGAATACGCTGCGCACGTTCACCGCCAGCATGTGGTCGAAGTCGGCCAGGTCGAATTCGGTCACCGGTGCTACCGCCAGCACACCGGCGTTGTTGACCAGGATATCCAGCCTGCCGAAGGCCTTCACAGTGTCATCCACGGCCAGTTGCACGGCCGCCGCGTCGGCGCTGTCGGCCCGCAGGGCCAGGGCCTTGCCGCCATTTTTGGTAATTTCCTCAGCCAGCTCCTGCGCCGGACCGGCGGAACTGACATAGGTGAAGGCCACCTGCGCGCCTTCGCGGGCCAGGCGTCGCACGATGGCTGCACCGATGCCGCGGGAACCGCCCTGTACCAGGGCTACTTTGCCTTCGAGGGTGTGTTGCTTGGACATGCTGATCTCCTGCTGGAAGCCAGGCCGGAATGCCTTGGATGGGCGCAGTATCGGCGCTTGATTACCTGCTGATAAGATGGCAATCACTATCAGCAGAGTAAACCTTTGGTTGCCAATCATGGCCATGGAATCGTTCAACGCGTTGGAATGCTTCATCCGCAGTGCCGAAGTCGGCAGCTTTGCCGAAGCCGCCAGGCGCCTCAGCATCACCCCGGCTGCCGTGGGCAAGCATGTTGCCCAGTTGGAAGCACGCCTGGGGGTGCGGTTGTTCCAGCGTAGTACCCGCAAGCTGACCCTGACCGAGGCAGGGCAGCGATTTCTGGGGGAGGTCAGTGACAGCTTCCGCACCATCCAGTACGCCGTGGCCAATCTGGCCAGCAGCGAAGGCCAGCCGGCCGGGTTGTTGCGGGTGAGCATGGGTACGGTGTTCGGGCGCTTGTATGTGTTGCCATTGCTGGCCGAGTTCCTGCGTCGCTACCCGGCCATTACCCCGGACTGGCATTTCGACAACCGCCAGGTCGACCTGATCGGCCAGGGCTTCGATGCGGCGATTGGTGGCGGCTTCGATCTGCCGCCGGGGGTGGTGGCGCGCAAGCTGACCCCGGCGCACCGGGTGCTGGTGGCGGCGCCGGCGTACCTGGGCCGGCACGCGCCGATTGACGACCCGCAGGTATTGCAACGGCATGACGGTATCCTGATCCGCTCGCCGCAGACCGGGCGGGTGCGTTCATGGCCGTTGACCAGCCGTTGGCAGGAGCAGCAGCCATTGCAGTTGCGCCAGGCGATGACCATGAGCGATTCGGATGCGGCTTGCGCGGTGGCCGAGCAGGGCTTGGGGATTGCCCTGGTGAGCCTGCCGTTTGCAGTGCCGTACCTGGAAGGCGGGCGGCTGCAGCGGGTGCTGCCGGACTGGTACGTGGACGATGGGCATATCAGCCTGTATTTCGCCGAGCACAAGCTGTTGCCGGGCAAGACCCGGGCGTTTATCGATTTTGTGGTGGAACAGTTCGAAGAGCAGGGGTTGGCGCGGCGGTTCGATGCCTTGCAATCCGTGTAGGAGCAGCCTTGTGCTGCGAAGAGGCCGGTAAGGCAAATGACTTTCTGTGTCGCTCATGGCCCCTTCGCAGCACAAGGCTGCTGCTACACGGGGATCACTGGCCTGGGGAGCGAAGAGGCCGGTTCAGACAACATCGACTATGAACAATGCCTGTGCCCCCAGGCTCACCTCATCATCAACCTTCCTGCCGATCAACTGCTGCCCCAGCGGCGAGCGCGGGGTAATCACCGTCACCAGCCCATCCCCCTCGCCAATCTTCAACCCCGCCGCCTCGGGCCCGAGGAACAGTCGGCGCTGCCCGCCATCTTCATCCGCCAGCGTCACCAGGTTGCTCACCTGCACCCCGCGTGCCGGGTCGTAATCACGCAGCAGCAGTTGCTGGTAGGTCACCAGCGCCTTGCGGATCTCGGCGCTGCGGCGGGCCTGGCCGGTAGCCAGGTACGAGGCTTCCAGGCCCAGGGTGTCGTACTTGTTCTCGGCGATGTTCTCTTCGGCGGTGGCGGCTTCGTACGCGGTTTGCGCCGCGCGGGTCAGCACATCCAGGTCATGCTCGAGGGTGGCGACGATCTGCGCCAGCAGGCTGGGCTTGTCCATGGTCAGTAACAGAACGCCAGCACGTTGGCCTGGCTTTTGTCGGTGGGCGCGGTGCGGTTCTGCTGCAGCCAGAACTGGCACTTGGGGCTGTTGAGGTTGCGCGGGTTGCCCTGGGCGGCCTCGGCGGCCTGTTGCACCTCCTGCTTGTGCAGGATGTCCTTGTAGCGTTCGAACATTTCCGCCTGGGCATCCGCCGCAGGGGCTGGCGCTGGCGGCGCGGCAGGCCGGTACGCGGCGGGGGCCACGGCCTGGGCCAGTGGCTGTACCTGCTGTGGCCACAGTTGCAGGGCCAGCCACAGGCTGGCGGCGATGGCCACGGCGCCCAGCCACAGGCCAAAGGCAACGCACACGATCAACGGCAGCGGCTTGAGGGTGATCTTCAGTTCACGGTGGCGCGGCATGGCAGCCTCCTGGCAGGGTGTTCGGGGTGCATTGTCGCATGCGCCTGGGCATTTTTCCGCGCAGGTGCTTTTGTCAGCGACAATTTATGCGCAGAATGCGCGGTTTTCCCGCTGGGCGAGGGCAGGGCACATGAAAGCCACCTGGGACATCTTCTGCAGCGTCGTCGACAACTACGGCGATATAGGCGTGACCTGGCGCCTGGCCCGGCAGCTGGTGGCCGAGCACGGCCTGGCAGTGCGCCTGTGGGTGGATGACCTCAATGCGTTCACGCCCATGTGCCCCGGGGCCGATGCCACCGCCCCGCAGCAGTGGCAGCACGGTGTGGATGTGCGCCAGTGGCCGGTGACCTGGTTGCCGGTGGCGCCGGCTGATGTGGTAATCGGTGCCTTCGCCTGCCAGTTGCCAGCAGCTTATGTAGAGGCAATGCGTGCTCGCGCCACGCCGCCGCTGTGGTTGAACCTCGAATACCTCAGTGCCGAGGACTGGGTGGAGGGCTGCCATGGCTTGCCTTCGCCGCAGCCCAATGGCTTGCGCAAGGTATTTTTCTTTCCCGGCTTTACCGAAAAGACCGGTGGCCTGCTGCGCGAGGGCTCGCTGCTGGCGCGGCGTGATGCGTTCCAGCAAGGCGCACGGCAGGCCTTCTTGCAGGGGCTTGGCGTAAACCTTGAAGCGGGGGCGTTGCTGATTTCCCTCTTCGCTTACGAAAACCCGCAACTGGGCAACTGGCTTGATGCCCTGGCCTCAGGCGAGCAACCTTGCCACCTGCTGGTGCCGCAAGGGCGCGTTGTCGCGGGGCTCGGCCAGTGGCTTGGCGAGGCGGCCCTGCAAGTGGGCAGCTTGCGCAAGCGAGGGGCGCTGACCGTGCAGGTGCTACCTTTCGTCAGCCAGGATGACTACGACCGGTTGCTGTGGAGCTGTGATTTCAATGCCGTGCGCGGCGAAGACTCGTTCGTGCGCGCGCAGTGGGCCGGGCAGCCGATGCTGTGGCACATCTACGTGCAGGACGAGAATGCCCATTGGGAAAAGCTCGAAGCGTTTCTGGCGCATTATCGACACGGGTTGTCAGGCGATGCCGATGCTGCCCTGCTTGGCCTGTGGCGTGCCTGGAACATGGACCGCGACATGGGCCAGGCCTGGCAGGCGGCCCGCCAGCACTGGCCGGAACTGCAGCAGCATGCCCGGCTTTGGGCAGCGCGACAGGCCGCTCAGCCGGACCTTGCCACAGCGCTAGTACACTTTTACCGAAATTCGCTATGATACGCGGCCTCGATTTTTATAAATCCATCCAGATTCGGATACTTCGTAATGAAAACTGGTAAAGAACTGAAACCCGGTACCGTCCTGCGGATCGACAACGACCCGTGGCTGGTTCAAAAAGCTGAGTTCACCAAGTCGGGCCGTAACAGCGCGATCATGAAGACCAAGCTGAAGAACCTGCTGACCGGCTACAAGACCGAAACCGTCTACGGTGCAGACGACAAGCTGGACGACGTGATCCTGGATCGCAAAGAAGCGACCCTGTCGTTCATCAACGGTGACGAATACACCTTCATGGACACCACCGACTACACCATGTACGAACTGAACGCCGAGGACATCGAAGCCGTTCTGCCGTACATCGAAGAAGGCATGGAAGACGTCTGCGAAGCCGTGTTCTTCGAAGGCCGCCTGGTATCGGTTGAACTGCCGACCACCATCAGCCGCCAGGTTGTCTACACCGAGAACGCTGCACGCGGCGACACCTCGGGCAAGGTGATGAAGCCTGCCAAGCTGAAGAACGGTACCGAGATCTCGGTTGCCGACTTCATCCAGATCGACGAGTGGATCGATATCGACACTCGCGACAACAGCTTCAAAGGCCGTTCCAAGAAGTAATCCTTCTTGTGAAACGCAAAAAACCCGGCCTAGGCCGGGTTTTTTGTGCCTGCGATTCCTGCAGATCTCGATGCGTGCTCTTGCTCTTGCTTTTGTGGGAGCGGCCTTGTGTCGCGAAAGGGCCGCAAAGCGGCCCCGGCAATATCAAGGTGTACCCGAGATTCCGGGGCCGCTTCGCGCCCCATCGCGACGCAAGGCCGCTCCCACAGCCTTACACGGTCACGTGCAGGCGCACATCCACATTGCCGCGGGTGGCGTTGGAGTACGGGCACACCTTGTGCGCCTTTTCCACCAGCCCTTCGGCATCGGCCTGGGCCAGGCCCGGCAGGTTGATGTGCAGGTCGATGTCCAGGCCGAAACCACCTGGAATCTGGCCAATGCCCACTTTCGCGGTGATCGAGGCGTCCGCCGGCAGGGCTTTTTTCTCCTGCCCGGCCACGAACTTCAGGGCACCGATGAAGCATGCCGAGTAACCGGCGGCGAACATCTGCTCGGGGTTGGTGCCGTCACCGCCTGCGCCGCCCAGTTCCTTGGGGGTGCTCAGGCTGACTACCAGCTTGCCGTCACTGGAGCGGGATTTGCCGTCGCGCCCACCGGTGGAGGTAGCTTCTGCGATGTACAGCGGAGTGACCTTTTGCATCTTGAGCCTCGCTAATGTGCTGTGCGCTCCCCGTCTGGAGGAGGGCGCGGGTTGGTGTGGGATTTAAATTAGCGCGCAATTAGTTAGTGCGCAAGATAAATCATCACCGTTCATCTGAACGGCCATCGCACAGCATAGCTGTCAGAGGGTTTTCTGCAGGTTCTCGCGCAG
The DNA here is from genome assembly GCF_043658375.1 of Pseudomonas sp. PsB. Classification (NCBI taxonomy): domain Bacteria; kingdom Pseudomonadati; phylum Pseudomonadota; class Gammaproteobacteria; order Pseudomonadales; family Pseudomonadaceae; genus Pseudomonas; species Pseudomonas sp. PsB. The sequence continues at coordinate 45,471 of NZ_JBIGLU010000032.1, forward strand.
CGCCAGCAGGTCGGCCTGCAGTTGTTGCAGCTGTTCCAGGCTGCGCCCGCTGGCCTTGAGGATGCACTGCGGCACTTCTTTGGCCTGCTGCTGCAAGGCGCGGCCCTTGTCGGTCAGCTGCACCAGTACCACCCGTTCGTCCTCGCGGCTGCGGTTGCGCTGCAGCAGGCCTTCGCTCTCCAGACGCTTGAGCAGCGGTGTCAGCGAACCGGGGTCGGTGAGCAGGTGCTGGCTGATCTCGCCTACGGTCAGGCCGTCGTGCTCCCACAGCACGAGCATGGCCAGATACTGCGGGTAGGTCAGGCCCAGGGCCTGCAGCAGCGGTTTGTAGACCTTGGTCATCAGCAACGAGGTGGAGTGCAGGGCGAAACAGACCTGGTTGTCCAGCAGCAGCTCGTCACAGGAGGCTTGGGTGTTGGCGTTCATGCAGGTCCTTGAAGGTAATCAATGGGAAAGTCTGGCACGCGGATCGTTAGTGCGCGCTTTATTCGCGCAGTTCACTGCGCAAGGCCAGGTCCCAGGGTGGAATCGGGCTGAAGCGGCTCTTGAGAAATTCGAGCAGCAAACGGCTGCGAGAGTTCGTTTCATGTTCCAGGCGAAGCGCGTAGATACCGCTGGTTTCCGCTTGGGGCAAGCCACCGTCGCAAAACAAAGGTATCAGCTCGCCACGCAGCAGGTATTCACTGATCAGCCAAGTGGGCAGGTGGGCTATGCCTAAACCGGCGAGGGCGCCGAACAGCAGGGTTTCGGCGTTGTTGGCGGCCATGCGCATGCGTGAGGGGCGGTACAGGCGGGTTTGCCCGGCCACGTTGAAACGCCAGGCGAATGGCGGCGCCAGGCCGTCCCAGTCCAGGCCGTCGTGCCCGGGCAGTTCGCTGGGGCAGGTGGGCATGCCGCGGCTGGCCAGGTAGGCCGGGCTGGCGCAGGCGATGCGCACCATGTAGGCCAATGGCGTGGCGACCAGCCGGGTGTCGGCCAGGGGGCCGGCGCGCAGCACCAGGTCGACCTCGCCCAGGTGGCTGCCATGCAGGTCGACGAAGCTGTCGATCAGGCGCAGTTGCACATCAAGGCCCGGGTAGGCGACCAGGAAATCGGCGATGGCCGGGGCCAGGTGGCGGCGGCCGAATGCGGCCGGGGCGTCGATGCGGATCAGGCCTTCGGGGGCATTGCTGAGCGACACCGCTTCGGCGCGGGCCAGGCGCAGCTCCTCGATGATGCGCCTGGCCCGTTCGGCAAAGGCGTTGCCTGCAGGGGTGGCGCGCACGGCGTGGGTGCTGCGGGTGAACAGGCGGCTGCCCACGGCGCTTTCCAGGTTGTCGATGCGCCGGGCCACGGCGGACGGGGTCAGCGGGTGGCGGCGGGCGGCGGCAGAAAAGCTGCCGGTTTCCAGCACATCGAGGAACAGGCTTAGCTGGTCGGTCAGGGTATCGGGGCTCATGGCTGCCTTGCTTTTGCGAAAAACGCACAGCCATTGTGCGCTGCTGTGCGTTTCCCCGCCAGCCCGCAATCGTTAGCATGCTCGCATTATGTGTACAGGCGGATGAGGCCCCTGATGATCGAGTGGTTGTTGTATATCGTGCTGGGCGCAGCCCTGGGGACCATGGGTGGCCTGTTCGGCATTGGCGGCGGGCTGATCGCGATTCCGGCGCTGGGCGTGCTGTTCGGCCTGGACCAGCAACTGGCGCAAGGCACGGCGCTGGTGATGGTAGTGCCCAATGTGCTGCTGGCGCTGTGGCGTTATCACCAGCGTAACCGCATCGAGTTGCGCCATGCGGTGCCGTTGTCGCTGTGCAGTTTCGTGTTCGCCTGGCTGGGGTCGATCTGGGCGGTGGGGCTGGATGCGCAATCCATGCGCCTGGGCTTTGTCGGCTTCCTGGTGGCCCTGGCGGTGTGGAACGTGGCGCGGATGTTCATGAAGGTGACGCCGCCCAGCGCCGAGTTGCGCTATGCCTGGCCGTGGCTGGGTGTACTGGGCAGCTTTGCCGGCACCATGGGCGGCTTGTTCGGGGTGGGTGGGGCCGTGGTGGCCACGCCGATCCTGACCAGTGTGTTCGGCACCACCCAGGTGGTGGCGCAGGGGCTGTCGCTGGCGCTGGCGGCGCCGAGTACCTTGGTAACCCTGGTGACCTATGGGGTGCACCACAGTGTTGACTGGGGGGTGGGGGTTCCATTGGCGGTGGGCGGCCTGCTGAGTATCAGCTGGGGGGTGAAGTTGGCCCATGCGTTGCCGGAGAAGGTGTTGCGGGCGATGTTCTGTGTGTTTTTGGTGGGGTGTGCGGTGATGCTCGGGTTCGAGCTTTGAGATTTTGGGGCCGCTTTGCGGCCCATCGCGACACAAGGCCGCTCCTACAGGGGATCGCGTGCCCTTGTAGGAGCGGCCTTGTGTCGCGATGGGCTGCGCAGCAGCCCCGGCTCACTTGAACCCTTCGACAATGTAGTCGGCCATGCAATCGGTGATCGGCGAAGGGTTCTGGGTACTGCGCACCAGCATCACATTGGCCACCGGCAACTGCGGCAACCCTTCGCTCTCGCCCAGAATGCGGATATTCCCGCCAATCAGGCTTTGCAGCTGTGCGGTCACCGCCAACCCAGCGGTGACAATGGCGAAGATCGCTGCCAGGCTCGGGCTGGTATAGGCGATGCGGTAGTCGATGCCCTGGGCCTCCAGGGCATTGCAGGTCCAGGCCCGGCAGAAGCAGTCGGTGTTGAACAAGGCTACCGGCATGGGGCGTTGCTCCTGCGGGCAGAAGCCTTCCGCGGCGGCCCAGACCAGGCGTTCCTGGCGCAGCAGCTGGCCAATCTCGTTACCCGGCTCACGGGTGACGATGGTCAGGTCCAGGTCCTGGCGCAGCATCAGTTGTTTGGAGGAGTCGCAATGCACCTCCACCTGCACCAGTGGGTAGGCTTGGGCAAAGCTCGACAGGATGGTCGGCAGGAAACGCATGGCATAGTCGTCCGGTGTACCGATGCGTACGACCCCGACCATGTGCGGCATGCGCAGGGTGTTGAACACTTCCCCATGCAACTTGAGGATGCGCCGCGCATAGCCGAGCAGCACCTGGCCTTCGGCAGTCAACCGCACCTGGCGGCCGTCGCGCTCGAACAGCTGGCGCTGCAGAATGTCTTCTTCCAGGCGTTTCATCTGCATGCTCACCGCCGACTGGGTGCGGTTGACCACCTCGCCGGCGCGGGTGAAGCCGCCCTGCTCGGCGATGGCCACGAAGGTGCGCAGTACGTCCGCATCGAGGCTCTGGTACTGGGACATTGCATCAATCTCCGAGATGCATGGCATCAGAAACATTCGTTGGATTGATCTTATGCCTGGCAGGAGACTGGAGCCATCAACACGGAGGGCTTCACGATGAAAGGTCATGTCAGCAGCATCCAGCAACCTGCCTTTTCCCTGAACCACCTGTGGCATGCCGCCCTGCAGCGCCCGGCGCGCTGGCTGCAGCTGTACCGCCAGCGCCAGGAACTGGCCAGCCTGAGTGATGCGACCCTGCACGACCTGGGGTTGAGCCGGGCGGATATCCAGCAGGAGGCCGAGCGGCATTTCTGGGATGATCCGCTGAGTAAGTGATGCCAAGCGTGGCAGCAGCTCTTGCTCTTGCTCTTGCTCGTTTCGGCTTTTGCTTCTAAGCGCGCGACAGTTCAGGCGCCGCCGATGCATTCGGTGACGTTCTGCCCGGTCATCTCGATGTGGATGCCGCCGGCATGGCTGCCCTCGGCCT